>CAYQWX010000009.1:27014-46274 GCA_964421355.1 uncultured Bacteroidales bacterium | reverse complement strand
CCTCTTTGTTCCCCTCCTTTGTAAGGAGGGGTGTCAGCATCTGCTGACGGGGTGGTTGTTTCTTTTTCCGGTGTAAATTGCAAGCCGAGTTTTTCGGCTATTTGATTGACAATTTCCATATTCAGGTTGGGCTTCCTGCCTTTTTCGGTTAAACCGCCTTCGGCAAAAATACCATCACTCTCTTGGTCGGGGTATAGGTAGAGAGGGAAAATATAATTATTTTCTTTACCCTTATTCGATATATAACACATATCTATTATTGACTTAGTAATAAAAATATGATAATAATTTCTCTCACTGATTTGTCTTGTTGCTATTAACCCAATGTTACTTTTTCTAAAATTTTGCATTATCTCTTTTCTCGGATATCCCATTATACCTTTAGTTTTCCCTGTATAATTCATAAATCTAATATCAAAAGTTCGGTAAAATACTTTTGTTTCTAAAATACTATTTTCTAGTAAATCTTTTTTTGCATAAGATACTTTCCAATCCCTAACATCTTTAAATTTATATTTCACTTTTAATTCATTCTCTGTTAGTTTAATAAAATCATTAAAAATTAATTTTCTTTCTTTTTCTGTAAAAAAAATATTGGCATCATCTCTTTGTGTTTTTATACCAGTTGCTTTTTCATAAAATAATTCATCAATTTTAAATCCTTTTTTATACTTTTCTTCTAATTCAAAATCCTTTGGCACAAAAAAGTAATAAGGTTCTTTGTAATTTAATTCATTCCACTCAATAGATGAAATGGAATTTGCATCAAGAAAATTGTATTTATCTTGTCGTTTTCCGTAGAGGTCGTAGTGGAAAACCTGTGCGAGATTTTTATTTTGTTTTGCCATAGTTTTCACTTAAAATTTGTTTAAATTCGTTTTCGCTCGGTAATTGTTTTCTAATATTTTCGGGCAGTTGTGTGTAAGAAAATTCACTTACACCAATGGGCTTGCCAATGTCTTTGATAGAAAAATCCACCACTACATTGTCTTTTGTTTTGCACAATAAAATACCAATAGTCGGGTGGTCGCTTTCATCTTTTACGATTTCATTAACGGCAGTAACATAAAAATTGAGTTTTCCGATAAATTCGGGTTGTAATTCCGTCATTTTCAGCTCAATAACAATATAGGCTTTTAGTTTGGTGTGATAAAACAGCAAGTCGATAAAAAATTCTTTTTCGCCTACTTTAAGTTTGTATTGTCTGCCCATATAGGCAAAACCTTTGCCGAGTTCCAACAAAAATTCCGTAATGTGTTGTGTTAATTTGTCTTCCAATTCTTTTTCGTTGGCATTTTCCGAGAGCGTTATAAAATCGAAATTGTAAGGGTCTTTGAGCAATTCGCGGGCTAAATCGCTGTCGGATTGCGGAAGTGTATTTTCAAAATTGGTAATGGCTTTACCTTGCCGTTCATACAAGTTTGTTTCGATTTGATATTCCAAAACCGAACGGCTCCAATTGTTCTCAATTGTTTTGTTGATGTAAAAAAGGGCTTCGTTGATATTTTTTATTTTTTTTAAAATCATCACATGATGTCCCCACGGAATTTGCAATAATTTATCTCTCTGTATTTGTGGAACAAGTTGTTCAACATTTATATCCCCCTGATTATAAAATATATAAAGTCGCCTCATCAAATATAGGTTTGCTTTTGAAAAACCTTTTATATTCGGAAATTCCTTTCTCAAATCCTTTGCTGTTTGCTCAATAAAACCACTGCCCCATTTGCTTTGTTTTTGTTTTTCAACAATCATTGCTCCTATTTCCCAATAGAGCTTTATCAATTCGGAATTTACACTTAAAGCGGCTTTTATTTGACCGGCTTTTATTTTTTGTTTTAATTCACGCAGCCAATTTTTGTATTCTATGTTTGAATAAAGTTCGTTCATTTTTTAGTTTTTTTCTTTTTTACAAAAATATTAATGCTTACGCCCTGCATAATATCAAATACATTTTCGTCTTTGCTGCCGTCAGGTGCCGTTTCTTTTTTCTTTGCGTTCCCGTGAAGGTCAATAATATAAATTTTATCAAAGGTTTCTAATAAATGTTTTCGCATTTGGCGATGAATAATACCGTCAATAAAACTGTTGTTTGAGATATAAGCTAAAATACCTTCGCCTGTTTTATTTATAAGGTATTCTCCGTAACGAATAAATTTTATATAATCGTCTGATAATGGTTGTATGTTTCTTTCGTTCAAATCTTTTTTATAATCTTTCATCAGGTTCTCAATCCATTCAGACTTATTGGAACTACTAACCGAATACGGCGGATTTCCCATAACCACCATTACCGGCGTATCTCGTTTAATGTGGTTGGCTTCGTTAGCCTCGTTGCTCAACCAACTTGCAAACAAAGTTCCTGTGTCAGGGTGGTATTCTTCAAGTGAATTGGTAAGATAAATGTTAAACCTCTGATTTTTAGTCGGCTTGTAGCCTGTTTCGCGCAAAAGCATATCCAACTTTAAATGAGCCATAGAGTAAGAAGCCATTAACAGCTCAAAACCGTTTAGTCGCGGGATTAAATGTTCGTCCACATAACTGCTCCATGCTCCTTGCATAGCTTTAAACTTGCTATGATAAATATGCTTTATCACTGCGGCAAGGAAAGTTCCCGTTCCTGTGGCAGGGTCAAGAATTTGCACTTTGTGCACTTCTTTTTCTATTTGCTTATACTTTTTGGTGCGTTTGTCATATATTTGTGTATCGATTTTTATTTTTGTTTTGCTAATATCGGCAAGTCCTTGCGGTAAATCAAATTCGTTTTTTAAAATATCATCAACCGCACGCACAATAAAATTTACAACAGGTTCAGGAGTGTACCACACACCTCTTGCTTTTCGCAGTTTAGGGTCGTATTCTGCCAAAAAAGTTTCGTAAAAATGGATAATCGGGTCTTGTGTTTGTGTGCTTTTGCCAAAATTTTTCAACAATTGCTCTACATTAGTCGCTCTAAAAACTTCCGCCAAGTTGTCAACTACTCTGACAATTCTGTCGTCAATATCGGGTCCTGCTACATAGCCGAACAATTTACGCAAAAAGGGATTTGACTTGGGAATGAGTTCTGCGGCTTCTTGTCTGCTGAAATCGTCAAGTGTTTTGTCGTTCAATCTTGCGGCAAACATACCATAAGCCAAAGTTTGAGCATAAATATCGGCAAATGCTTTGGGCGAAAGGTCGTGGATAAGTATTTTTTTGAATGTGTTGTATTGTTCCCGTAACGATGTATTTTCTTCGGTTTTTTCGTCTGATGTAATGGCACGCTCCAAAATATCTTGCAATAACCGGGCTTTTGAAGCCATCATCTCGGCAAGTTTCTTGCTTGATTTTATAGTTTGTCCCGTGTAAGTGCAAAAATCTTTTATTAGCGAAGTGAATTGTTCAAAATTTTCGGGTAAAGGCTTTATTTTACCGTTTTCAATTTCTGCAATTCTAATTTCGTAAATTTGTTCACCGTTATTGAAAAATTGGAACCAAATATAGTCGGTAATTATCAGGTTGTCAAGGGCTTTTTTGTATCTGGTAAATTGTTCTTTGTAAACTTTGGCGTTCAGGTCTTTGCCAATGTCTTTTGCTTCTATGTAGCCAATCGGGATTTTCTTTTTTGTAATTACATAATCTGGATTACCACAGTCTGTAACATGGGCAGGTTCATTGGTTATTTCCACTCCCGGCACTAATTCGCGAATTAAACTTTCAAGGTCGCCACGGTAAGCATGTTCCTTTGCAATACCCGATTGGTATTTTTTGTTTAATTGGGTTATATAGTTATTAAGACTCATGTTTTCAAAATTAACAATAAAAAACATCTAAGGTAATCAATTTATAACTTATTTTTCATCACAACCTTAATTCCGATAGCAGTCCACATGGCTATCAACCTTTTCAATCGTTTCTCCATAAAATCCGAATTTAGCAGCATATATATATCGCGTGGTTCGTCATTTTTTGCATATAAAGTTATTATGTAGGCATTTTCGTTCATAAATGAGAAAAGGTATTTTTTACGTAGCATGATTTTATAAAACCTTTCCAAATTTAAAGTCTCTTTTACTTTGCCGTCATCGATCATTTTAATACTTGTTGCTTCCAATAGTAACTCTTGTTTCTTGTCCTTTTTGTTGTAAAATGCTATCCAAACCATCGTAAGCAACATAAACATCATAATAATAGAGACATACACACCTTTATAGAGATAATCTCTAATAAAAATATTTTCTACAATTGGCAGCAAAAAAAGCACAAAAAAAAGAAGATAGAAGTATTTATTCCTATACCTAGTCAAATACTTATTTAAGTCGGTTACATATTTTCCCTTTACCATAAATACACCTTATTCTATTCTTCCCGTTCCAAGTATTCACTTTTGGATTTGAACAGTTTAATATTACCTGCTTTGTCCAAAAGTTTTCTAAAGAAATCAAATTGCAAAGTAATATACAACAGCAATGACATAAGCCAAATTACTCCCGTATCAAACCACAAAGTATCTATGTAATAAGAACCGAGTCGTTTTACAGGGGCGTAAAAATGTGCTCTTCCGTAAATATTTTCCGGATAGTAAAAAATAGGGTCAACCTTGCGTATAATTTTGCCATCACCGTCAATAGTTCTTTTAAGCTCGCGTTTATTCATCACCATGTCGGCTAAATTCTCGTTGTAATTGTCATCTTTCAACTTGAGTAAATTATCTGTTCCTCCCAGTTGTTCGGCAAGTTTTGACAAAGCTCTGTCTTTTTTGCGTGCTATAAGCTGTCTTTTCTTACTATATTCTTTTTTTATTTTAGAAAAATATTTATGGAGCTTATCTACAAACTCTCTGTTTCTAAAATCATTAAGAGTAAAAGTGGGAAAATTTAATTTTGTAATCTTTTTTAACTTCTCTACTTCATTTTTCACAATTTTATAATCCTTTTGGGTAATATCACTATCCTCATTAAGTCTTAAATTCCGTTGAATAATATTTATCTTTGTTTCCAAACTTGGCACAAGAGAACTATATATGTAGGCATAATCACTCATTAGTTTATCATATTTGTAAAAATGTTTTTCGTAAGGATTGTCCTTAAATTGGGTAACCGCAAGTGCTTCATAAGCCCAACGTGATGTCATAAGGTCTCCAACTACCGGTACATATTCCTCGTTTGCCAACCATTTGTGAAGTTTGTCAAATTTTACCACTGTGCCACTTAACAAAAGTTGTGGCACAAGAATAAAAGGGATAAGTATGTAGATGGTAACAACAGAATTGAGTGTGGCAGAAATGTTTAGTGCTATAATGTTTGCAAACACAAATGTTGAAAACAAAATAAACCAATAATTGAATAACAAACCGTGTATGCCAAGTATCCAATTGCCAACAATAACAAATGATATAGCTTGCACAGCAGATATAATCATCATAAGTATCACTTTGGAATTGATATAACTTGCACGGCTTAAATTAAGAAAACGTTCTCTTTCTAATATTTTTCTGTCTTTGATTATTTCTTCGGCACTCACAGTCATGCCTAAAAACAATGCTACCACTACTGCCATAAATAAATAGGGCGGTATATTTTCATTTTTTGCAAATATGTATGTGTCTCCAGCTATATATTTAGTAAAGAAACCTAATATTACAGCCAATGCGGGTGCTTCTAAAAATGTGAGAAGGAGGTATTGTTTATTAGTGATTTTTGATAAGATATCACGCACCATATAAATTTTAAATTGCTTAAATACATTTGGGATTTTAAATCTGCTTTTGGGAATATCATCCGAAGAATGTTTAATTTTTATTGTCGGATGAATTTCTTTCATATAGCGTTCATACCATTCCTTTGGTAATATTTTTCTTTTTCGTGTTTGTTTTCCATATTCGTCTATTACCTTTGTTTCTATTATTTGCAATACACTTTCGGGATTTACATTACCACACACAGGACATTCACTTACTTCGGCATCTACATAATTAACTGCCTTTTTGAAATATACAATAGCATCAAGCGGATTACCATAATATACAGGATAACCTCCTTTGTCAAGGAAAAGTATTTTGTCAAACATCTTGTATATATCCGAGGAAGGCTGGTGAATATTTACCACTACAAGTTTTCCTTTGAGTGTTTGTTCTTTGAGGAGGTCCATTACGGCTTCGGAATCCATTGATGAAAGTCCAGAAGTCGGTTCATCTACGAATAATATTGGAGGTTCTCTCAAAAGTTCCAATCCAATATTTAACCTTTTGCGTTGTCCTCCACTTATATATTTGTTTAACGGATTTCCTACTTTGAGGTGTCGTATTTCATATAAATCAAGGTCTAACAGTACTTTGTTTACTATCTCTGTAAGTTCCTCTTCCGAAAGTCCGTCAAAAATAAGTTTTGCACTATAATATAAATTTTGAAAAACGGTTAGTTCTTCTATAAGCAAGTCATCTTGTGGCACATAACCAATTATACCTTTTATTTTTTCCTTATTTGTATGTATATCATATCCATTGATAGTAATTTGTCCTGCATTAGGTTTATAATTACCGATAAATAAATTTAACAGTGTAGATTTTCCTGCACCACTACCTCCCATTATGCCAACCAGATTACCCGTTTCTTCCGAAAAAGTAAAGCGGTGAATACCATTGTTGCTGTTTTTATAATAAAATTCCAAATCTTTGGCAGTAAAAACAAGTTTATACGGTACACTACCTTCCAAAAATGCGGAAGATACATCACTATAATAAATAGGACTGATAAGTGGCCCTCTTATAGACGACCCTTTGTCAAACACATAAAGCCAATTGGTTTTTATTGGTTGTCCATTGAGTTTGAGTGCTTGAGAACCTGTATATCTAAAAATATATGTATCAGAAGAGTTTATGTGCAACACATATATATCTCCCTGCAGCTTAGGACGATGTATATGCCTGATACCGGGAAGACCTTGTTCATTTTCATCTATAAGCAGTAGGGCATCTTTTTCTACTTTGTCATAATTTTTGAACATAAATTCTTTTACATTCAAAAACTCTTTTCGCGGTATATTGAAAACCTCAGATACTGTTTGCACAAAATCTAATTCTATATCCAGGACACCCGTACCATAAGTAATAAATTCAAAAAGTTGAAGAAGTACAAGTATTTTTTGTTCTTGTTTAAGTTCGGAATTTACCTCCTCGCAGATTTTCAATACTTTTACAGAACTTGCACTTA
The DNA here is from genome assembly GCA_964421355.1 of uncultured Bacteroidales bacterium. GTDB lineage: Bacteria > Bacteroidota > Bacteroidia > Bacteroidales > JALTDM01 > JALTDM01. The sequence goes on along the minus strand of CAYQWX010000009.1, from coordinate 39,084 downwards.
ATGCTTTTTTACCTGATTTTTTATGGTGAAGGGCATAGTATTCATCATAAAGCTCTAAAAATTTGTTTATTGTATCCGAACTCAAATACCTTTTCAAATATTGTTTTACCAAATCTCTACCCCGTGTATCTTCTTTATCAAGATTAGCGATGATTGCAAACAACCGCATCAAGGCTTTTAATATATTCTCGTTCATAACTTTTTGATATTTTCTACAAAAATAAACATTTTAGCTAAACAAAACTAATACTATTTACCTAATAATATGTCAAGGTTATCTAATAAGTCCAATTCAGGATAATTATAATAGATGCCTATATTTTTACCTTTTCTTGTACCTCTCATAAATACATAAAACACTCCTCCAAACCATTCTTTGAAATTGTTTCCCAAATGACGTTTCAAAGCAATGGAATACAATAAATATTGCAAATGATAATTATTTTCTTGCATTGCATCCTCCAGATGCTGATTTTGATAATATTCTAAATTGTCTCCTAAATAGTTTGATTTCCAGTCTAATATATAATATTTGCCATTGTACATAAACAATAAATCTACAAAGCCGTGAACAACTCCTTTGGTAGCGATTTCATCTATCTTTACAAAATAATTGTATCTTTTTATAAGTTCCTCTATTTTAGGCTTATCAAAGTCTTTGAATGAAAAATAAAATTCCAATTCTTTAAAAACATTGTTTTCTACTTCCGTTAAAGAAAAACTATTACCAAACTTATCGGTATATTCGGCACCTAATATATGTTCCACCAGATTGTCAATGTATGTAATTTCGTTGTCTTTTAATTGTAAAGCTGTTTTGAATTTTAATTTTTGAGATTCCGTTAAATACATGTTTTCAAAATCTACTTCCTCCATTATTTTGTGTAGTATGGAACCTGTTGCCGCTCCTTTTTCCAAAGTGTTAAAAATAAAGTGGTCATAATCATTTTCATATTTTTCACTTTTAATTTGCGTTGCGGGAGTATAAATGTGAGTATCTAAAGCAGAATAACTGGTAACTATCCATTTAAGAGATAAATCACCTTTAAAACCTCTTATATCTATTTTTGATTTTGGGGGTTTTGTTCTGGTTGTAGTTGCCTCTTTTTTAGAAGCAAGCAGTTCTTCTAAATCTATCATTGGGGTATTTTCATCAGGCAAATCAAGTTTTTTATATATTGATTTGTCACCTCCACGAGGTAAATAATAAAATATCACTGTAAAATACTTGGATCGTGTAAGAGCCACATAAAATAACCGTTTATTTTCTTCGTTTTCCGTTTTTTGGTAATATCCGCCATAATCCTTATCATCTTTTCCCTTAGTATATACCCAAATCCCATTATTTCCGTCTCCCGAATATCTGAAAGAGAAAAAACTATCTTTGTTATTTCTTGTGGGCATAAAATTAGTTCTCGGCAATAAAACTACCGGAAACTCCAAGCCTTTACTTTTGTGAATTGTAATTATCTGTATAGCTTCTTCTTCGCTTTCCATCTGCAATTCGTAACCTTCCGATTTATCCCCAGTAGCAATTTTCTTTTGGAACCATAACAATAAATCTTGCGGAGTAGCCATATTGTTCAATTCATAAAAAGACAATATTTCGGCAAGATGAATAATATTTGTTATTTGGCGTTGTATTTTTATGGTCTGTCCTTCATTATATAACCTGCTAAACAAGCCAAACTCACGAAGCAGTTGGAATATTGCGGCAAATATTCCTTTTTCCTGCCAAGTTTGTTTTATGGCATTTAGCTTTTCCATTTCTGTTTCTTTATCATCCGAAAGTAAATACGTAGGATTATTATAGCCTATTATAGATGAGGCTAACGCACTGTTGATATTAGAAGTAAACGGATAAAGCATTGCATTGAGTATTGAAAATAATTCTTTTGCTTCCTCTGTTTCCATTATGGAAATATCGGAAGCAATCCTTACCGGTATGTTTTTTTGTTCAAGTTGGTCTTTTATGCCTTTTGCATCATCTTTTGACCTTACCAATATTGCAATGTCTTTGTATAAAATATTGGTATTATTTATTTTACAATTGGTTTTTAAGAAATCTACAAAGTCTCTTGTTTTTTCGTAAATAGAATTAACAGTTGTATATTTTTTATTTTCATCATTAGGCAGTTTTACCCACAATAGTCCTTTTTTTAGATTCCCCTCATTTGTTTCTATATAAAAGTTATAATCTTTCTTTGCTTCTATTTCCTCATATTCAACTCCTTCTACAAATTTTTTTCTGACATCATTCGCAATATAAAAATTGTTTAAGTCTTCTATCATCTCTTTTGAAGAGCGGTAATTTTCATTAAGAGAAAAAATATGATTATCAGTCTTGTTTTTGCCCATTTGTTGTAAAATAATATCATTCTATTTGCAAATGTAAGAAAAATAATATGAAAGTAAAAATTGAAAAAAGGACAGAATTACTTATATATTTTCGTCTATCCAATGAGGTCTTTTTTTTTAAGCCACGATTTTAGATATTTTATTTCGTCTTGATAAGTATTAACTTTTTCTTGTCTATCTTTCGTATTCCCTTTTCATAGGATTTCTCAGTATGTTTGCATAATAATCTACCAACGTAAATATTTCGGTATCGGACAGTGTTGTTGTGCATAAATAATGCTATCTTTTACCAAATGTCTTTCAAATTATTTTATAAATTTGTAAATGGAAATATTGCATTTGATAGTTGAATCTACCCGTATTTATACTTACTACTACATAGATTAATTATCTTTGCTGAAAATTTAATTCTCTTTTTTATGAAAAAAATATTTTCCATTGTAGTATTTGTATTTTTAGCAATCACACAAGCACATTCGCAAGATACTACTACAGTTATAATATTTCACACAAACGATATGCATGGGAAATTAAAGAATTTTCCCAAAGCCAAGGTTATAATAGACTCTATAAAAAATATATATCAAGATGTTTTTATAGTATCTGCCGGAGATATTTTTACGGGTAATCCCGTTACTGATAAATTTGTGCCGGACACAATACATAAAAAAACTAATAAATATTACGGCTATCCTATTGTGGACATAATGAATAGAATAGGCTATAATGTAAGCGAAATAGGTAATCATGAATTTGACTACACTATACCTGTTTTTAAGGAAAGAATGAAGCAAGCAAAATTTCCATTTATTTGTGCTAACATGGACGGTTCAGACACCAATCTATCAATAAAGCCTTATGTCATATTAAAGACACACAACAACCTGAAACTATTTGTGTTAGGAGTGCTGCAAATTGGCAAAAACGGCTACCCAGATGCCTTTATTCCCAAAATAAAACCTATACATTTTTACAATCCGTCAAAAGTTATAAAGCATTATGTAAAAGCAAAAGACAGCGTAAATGCTATGATACTTTTGTCACACTTAGGGAGTGATACCGATGAGGTAGTGGCAAAACGAATACCTGTATTCGATGTGATAATAGGAGGACACACACATAAAATAGTAGATACCACAGTAGGTAACACGTTAGTATTGCAGGCAGGACATTATATGTATGACTTGGGAATGATTACTTTGAAATTTGTGAATGGAAAATTAATTTCAAAAAAAGAAAAACTGTTTCATTTGAATAATTATCCCAAAGAAGATAAAGCATTAGCACAAATTGTAGCCAAATACGAAAAAGCTCCATATTTAGACAAAGTAATAGCCGTAGCAACTCACGATATAATAGGAGAAAAAGAACTCGGAAAAATTATCACAGGTGCAATGCTAAGCTATACTCATGCAGATATAGCTTTCCAAAATAATGGAGGCATCCGTATAGGAACAATTCCTAAAGGCAATATTACATTGAGAACTATTTATGCTATGTCGCCTTTTGGTAATAAATATGTGGTTCTTCAAATGACCGTTCCACAAATAAAAGATTTGATAAAATACGCATATTCGCTTGAAGATAGAAATGAACTTCAAGCAGGCGGTATTCAAGTTAAGTTAGACGAAAAAAATGGCAAACTTAATAATGTTACACTATACAGACATGGCAAGGAGTTAACTTCGGGAACTTTTCTTGTAGCTATAAATGATTATATGTTTTCGGCATACAAAATAAATTATGAAAAAGTAGTAAAGAAATTTGACAAGCCTGATGCAGAAGTAATAATAGATTATCTACAAAAAATTAAAGAAGTAAAATAATTCTACTTTTTATGAAGTACTACATAATAGCTGGCGAACCTTCGGGAGATTTACATGGAAGTGAGTTGGTAAAGCAGCTTCTCAACATAGATAATAATATACAAATAAGGGGCTGGGGTGGTAATAAAATGAAAGAATGCGGAGTGGTAATAACGAAACACATCAGAGAGCTGGCGTTCATGGGTTTTGTGGAGGTTGCTAAAAACATTGGGAAAATAAAAAAAAACTTTACTTTTGCTAAAAAAGATATTCTTGCATACAATCCGGATGCTGTAATACTTATAGATTATCCTGGTTTCAATTTGCGGATAGCAAAATTTTTAAAGAAACATAATATTCCTGTTTTTTATTATATTGCACCTCAAGCTTGGGCATGGAAGACTTCTCGTGTTTACTCCATAAAAAAATATGTAGATAAATTGTTTGTTATTCTACCTTTTGAAAAAGACTTCTTTAGCCGCTATGGAATACCAACCGTTTACGAAGGACATCCGCTTAAAGAAATAATTGACAGGTATAAAATAAATTATTCAGATGCTCAAAGAGAACAATTTTTAAAAAATCTTGGAATAACCAAAGATAACAAAATAGTTGCCATTTTACCGGGAAGCCGTAAACAGGAAATAGAAAAAAAATTACCTATAATGCTATCTGCTACAGAAAAATATAAACAAAACAAAGAAATTGTGTTTATAGTGGCGGCAACCACCAATCTATCTGCTGATATTTATAAAAAGTATTTGAACTCATATCCGTATGTGAAAATAGTGTGGGACAAATCTTACGAAGTGTTAATAAATTCCTATGCTGCAATGGTAACTTCCGGTACAGCTACACTTGAAACAGCACTATTTGGCATTCCCGAAGTGGTGTGCTACAAAGCAGGAGCGTTATCTTACCATATTGCAAAACATATAATAAAAGTAGATTATATATCGCTGGTAAATCTAATACTCAATAAAAGTGCCGTAAACGAACTTATACAAGATGATTGTTCCACGGAAATTTTACAAAAGGAATTATCATCTTTGCTATTTGATAAATATTATCGTAAAAGCCTTAATAATGATTATAATCAATTAAATAAAATGCTTGGAGATAGTGGAATAATAAAACGTATTGCTAATCAAGTGATAAACGAAACAAAAAAATAATTATCAGGTTTACTATTTCAATAAATACTACCTTTGTAATAAAGTAAAAAATTATGAAAAAAATTTCATTATTATTGTTAAGTATTGCATCATTAGGATTGTTGTCTGCTTGCCAATCTTCTACCAACCACAAAACGGAAGCAGAAAAGGTTGTAGTAGTATATACTTCTGTAGATCAGGTGTTTTCTGAGCCCGTATTGCAAGCTTTTGAAAAAAAAACAGGAATTAAGGTAAAAGCAGTATATGATACGGAAGAAACTAAATCTACAGGAGTATTAAATCGTATTATAGCAGAAAAAAATCATCCACGTTGTGATGTGTTTTGGAGTGGAGACCCAATGAGAACAGCCGTTTTGAAAAAGGAAGGATTATTGCAAGCTTATTGCTCTCCTACTGCAAAAGATATTCCTTCGGTATTTAAAGATAATAAATGTATGTGGACAGGATTTTCAGCAAGAGCGAGAGTTCTTTTGTACAACAAAACTATTCTTAATGAAAATAATATACCACATTCTATTTTTGACTTGACCAAGCCAACATACAAAGGTCAATTTGCTATTGCTAATCCGTTATTTGGTACTACTACTTTCCATTTAGCCGCATTGTTTGACATACTTGGAGAAACAAAGGCAAAAGCTCTTTTAGATGCCTTGAAACAAAATGGAGTAGTTATTGCTACAAGCAATGGTGATGTGAAACAGAGAGTTGTATCGGGAGAAGTAGCTTGTGGACTTACAGACACTGACGATGCATTTGAAGCAGTAAAAGAAAGCAAAGATGTAAGTTATGTGTTTTTGGATCAGGGAGATAGTGCCATTGGCACTTTGATTATGCCCAATACAGTTTGCTTGATTAAAGGAAGTCCTCATACGGAATATGGCAAAAAACTTATAGATTATTTGTTACAATGTAGAACGGAACAAATACTTGCTAAATCATGTGCACAGATGCCTTTACACAAGGGCTGTGAAGTGCCTAAAAATGTTCCTTCACTTGACAAAATAAAACCTATGGCTATTGACTATGATAAAACAGCAAAAATATTGGAAAAAATTCAACCTTACTTGGAACAATGGGAAAAAAGCATGCAGTAATACCATATTCATTTCTTGCAATTTTTGTCGTTTTTATTTTATTTATAGTTGTTCCAATAGCTTATTTGCTAACAGAGACAGGACAGAGCATAAATTATTTTGTACAATCTTTTCAAGATAGTTTTTTCCCTGCACTGTTGTTGCGAACTATAATTATAGGATTTACAGTCTCATTACTTACAACCATTGTTGGCAGTTTATTAGGATTTTTTTTGTATCGCACTTCTATTTTTGCTTCTGGTATTTTGAAGTTATTATGGATTATCCCTCTTTTGCTATCTCCTTATATTGAGGCAGTTGCCATTAAAAAAGTTGGCATCTTACTTAGTATGCCCCATTTGTTTTATTCTTTTTCTGGTGTAGTTTTAACGCTTTTTATAGCTTATCTTCCACTTGCAATTGTAATAACAGGAATAGCGTTTTATAATACAGGTAGAAATTTGGAAGAAGCAGCATATTTGAATGCTCCAAAATATAAAGTAGCATGGAAAATTACTATTTTGTCAAACAAACATGCTATTTTTTCGTCCATTGCACTAATATTTATTTTTTCTGTTTCTTCTTTTTCCGTTCCTTCTTACATGGGAGTAAATGTATTGGCAACAGATATTTTTACTCATTTTGCAGCCTTTTACAATTACAATTATGCCGTAGCACAATCTATACTATTGGTATTCCTCTGTTTTCTGATTTTATTGGGAGATACAAAATATATTGAAAAAACAGCATTTTTCACTAAAAGCAATACAAACACAAATAGATTTTATGGTTTTTCATTAAAAAACAAAATTGTAGTATCCTTTGTTTTATGGGGATTGTGGTTAATATTAATTGCTTTTCCTATTGTAACATTATTCTTTAATTTGTTTAATAATAATCTGTCAGAATTATTTACTGTGTGGCATATATTATTCCCTGCAATCAAGCAGTCTGTTATATTAGCACTAATAGCATCAGTTTTTATTGTAGTTATCGGTTATGTTTCGGCTTTTTTATCCATTCGCTATCATTTTAAGTTGTTTGACAAAATATTGTTATTTGTATTTGCAGTACCCTCTATTGTATTTGGCATTGCATTGATTCGTTTTTATGGTTTTTCGTGGGGAGAAATCATTTATTCTTCCACAGCAATATTGATAATAGGTTATACGGGTAAATATTCTTTTATTGCTTCAAAAATATTAGGGACATCAATGCAGCAAATCAATATTTCGTTAGATGAGGTGGCAGAGTTATCTGGAGCAAAATTATGGAAAAGAATTTATTATATCTGGTTGCCACTTTTAAGTCCTGTCATATTTTTATCTTTTATTACAGGATTTATTTTTTCTTTTAAAGAACTTTCTCTAACAGTTATGGTTTATCCACCCGGAATGAATTTATTACCGGTAAAAGTCTATACTTTAATGGCAAATACTCCACGCATTTTCATTGAAGCAATGCTATTTGTCGTTTTTTCCGTAACTTTGTTTATTTTAGCAATCATGTGGATGATTTATATATGGTGGTTACATAAAAAAGGAAGAGTTTACAAATGATAGAATTTAAGGAAATAAATTTTTCTTACGGAAATAGTTTGCTGCTAAACAATTTTAGTTGGCTTATCCCTTCCAATGCCCTAACTTGCATTTTAGGCTGGTCAGGAGCAGGTAAATCTACTCTTTTACGGTTAATTGCTGGTTTTGAAGTTCCTGCAAAAGGAGAATTGTTGTTAAATAATCAAACTATTGCAAGAGATGGGAAAAACTTATTGCCACCTTATAAAAGAAATATAGGTTTTATTTTTCAAGATTTGGCATTATGGCCTCACATGACTGTTTATAATAATATTGCTTTCCCTCTAAAAATGAATAAAAAGAATAATATTAGAGAAAGAGTGGAGAAATGGTTAGATTTTTTCAATTTAAATGAATATGCATCTCGTTATCCGAATCAATTGTCCGGGGGGCAAAAACAGATGGTAGCTATTGCAAGAGCAATGGTTTCGGAACCAAATATATTGTTAATGGACGAACCTTTGTCCAATTTGGACATAAGTATTAAAAAGAAAATTTTATCATATATTAACCATATTAAAGATTTATTGGATATTACTATTGTGTATGTTACACACAATTATTGGGAGGCAAACCGTATTGCCGATTATGTGGCAGTTATGGAAAAAGGGGAAATAATGCTTTTTGGAGAAAAACAAAAAGTTTTGGAATCTAATAATCAATTTATACAAATGTTTACTGAATAGTGTAATAATAAAAATTTATAAATCATGAAAAACACAATTATTTTATCGTTTTTAGGATTATCAGTCTTATTGGGGTTCGGGTGTGATAATCAAACAAAAAAAGAAACTAAAAACACTGAAAAGAAAGATAAACCCATTTTAACTCAAAAACAGGAAAAAGAAAACAAACAATTAACAGATGAAAAAAATACGCTGTTTTTTGATTTTGAAAAATACGAAATAGGAAAATTGCCGAAAGATTGGAATCAATATGCTACTGGAAGAGGAAAAGAAACAAAATGGTCTGTGGTAAATGATAATGGCAATAAGGTAATAGCTCAATTATCGTCCAATCGCATCAATTATCATTTTAATGAGGTGATTTATAGTGGGTTAAGCGTAAAAAATGTGAAATTGACGGTAAAGTTTAAAGGAGTTCAAGGTCATTTAGATCAAGGAGGCGGACTGGTTTGGCGTTTCAAAGATGCTAATAATTATTATGTGGTTAGGGCTAATCCATTGGAAGACAATGTAGTGTTATACAAAGTAGAGAATGGTGTACGGAGTGATTTACCACTGGTAGGTAAAGGTAAAACTTATGGTGTAAATGTAAACAAAATAGGCAATGATTGGAATACTTTAAGTGTATTGGTACAGGATTCCTTATTTGTAGTATCAATGAATGGAAAAGAATTATTCAGAGTAATTGACACAACCTTTAAAGATGCTGGTAAAATAGGTCTCTGGACTAAAGCCGATGCGGTAACTTATTTTGATGACTTGAAAGCAACTATTTTGAATTGATAATATAAAAAACCTTCGGATTATGTAAAATTTTTTTAATCCGAAGGTTAAACATACTAAATAGAAGCTGTTTTTTTGAATTTAAGAGACAAAACAATAAATCTCCAAAATTGGATAAATATACAACGTCGCTTAAATCTTTCCTTTTTCAAAGGATACATACCAAAGTTCCAGTCCGAATAATTTCTTTCGCTCCATGGGATTTTTATATTTCTTTTAGTTTTCATAATAATAAATTTTATATTTAACAAAATATTAATCGGGTATTAAATACCAAAACGGTTTTAACTTAGCTTTCCACATAAATGCATAGTGCATAAGCCACTTAAACCAATGACCTGCTGCACCTACTTCTCCAACAGTATATTTTATATTTCTACCAAAATCGGGATATTTTTCAAAATCAGGTATTGTAGGATATACTGACATCGTCCCTGCAAGACCTTTTATTCCATAATCAATAGAAACAACACATATACTTGCAATCTCTGCCATTGAAGCTTTATGCCTAAATGTAAGTTTCCCTTCTTGTATCCAATCTGCTATATTGAGAGCAGTTGCATGAGCCATTACTGCACTTGGCATTCCCGTTCGTGGAGGTGCTGGAGTAAGAGGACGTCCACTTGCTGTCTTAAACGGACGAGAAATGGTGTGAGGAGGAGCAAATGCTATTCCTATAGCAAATATGTTGGGATATGTTGGATTTTGTAATTTTTTTGGCCAGTCATCGCCACGCCATTCGTGAAACGGTTTTTTAGCACTTTCGTAATCAGCATCTACTATCATTAATTTATTAGGCTTGAACAACTTATCCGTATAATCTTCCCCATTAGGACCAATAGCGGTAATCCCTACCCCTGTAAATTGAGGTATTAACATTGCAAAATCATACTCCAATTCATGTTCTTTGCCAGAGTAATGTTCATAATATATTTTCCCGTTATCTACCTTGTAAACAGATGCTTGATTATGCCATTTTACTCCATATTCATAAAACAAGCTGGCAACAACATCCCTTGTATGTGCTACATAGTTGTTAAACTTCACATAAGCTCCTGACATTCCCAAATCACCTATAAAATACTCATTGGTAACATAGCGGATATCCGCCATATCTTCTAATCCTTGCTTTTTTATAAGTGATGCTACATTCATAGTGTATTCCAATGCCGCTCCTTGACAAGTAGCTCCTCCATGCCCCAATCCTATTACTATTTTTTGTTTTTTACCTTGTTTCATTTTTTCAATGACCTTCTGCAATTCGTTCCATGCATGTGTAGCATGTTCATAATTACAGATAGATACTGTATTTCCTACATCAGGACCTAACCCTGGAGTAGCTTCAAAGTTTAATTTGGGCCCGGTAGCATTGATTAGAATATCATAATAAGCTTTGTCCTTTTGTCCTGTCTTTTCTCCTGATACATATTCCAATGTAACATAAGGCTTGTTTTCTCCCGCATCTCCTTCGGGATGAATAGATATTGCTTTTGCCTGCTTAAAATCAACATTCAATTTATCATATACGGGCTTTAATGGGAAATAAACTTGCTTGGCTTTCATAGCCCCTGTTCCAACCCATATATTGGAAGGAACCCATTGATAATTTTCATTAGGAGAAATGACAGTAATTTCTACATTCTTCTTTAATTTGTGTTTCAGGTTTAATACTGCAGTATGTCCTGCTATTCCTGCTCCTAATACTACTATTTTTTTCATAAACTTATTTTTTATAAAAAGGGATATATATCTTGCATGAAAATATATACCCCTTTTCAAATTAATTTAAGCAGCTATCTTTTTTGCAAAGAAAGTTTTTACTGTTAAATCATAGAGAATAATCAATCCACCTAATATCATCATTCCATCAGGTAATAAACGGAACCACATCCAACCTTTTGTTGCATCTACGGTTTCTCTTAATCTTGCAAAGAAATATCCGTGTTCAAAAGCTGTTTGTGTTTGTTCTATTCCTATCATATAGGTAGGTAAGGCAAATAGTATAACACCTATTGTGAGTAACCAAAATCCCCACTTACTTAATTTTTCGTTCCATTCTAATCCGTTTGCTAATGAATTAGTTCTTGATGTCATATAAATAAATGCAATAGATACATATCCAAAAGCACCTAATAGAGCAATATGTCCGTGAGGCATAATTAGATATGTTCCATGAGCATAGTAATCAATAGTTGGAGTATTTATAAGCATTCCAAAGAACCCTGCACCAATCCAGTTTAATATGGCTGAACCAGCAATCCACATAAATACGGTGTTAAATTCATTTTTCTTGCCTTCCAATCTTTGTTCTCTTTGATTTTTCATTGCTTCTACTATCATTAGTGCCAACGGTAGAGGTTCAAGAGCAGAGAATATACCTCCTATTGCAATCCAATATTGATCAAGCCCTTGCCACCAGTAATGGTGTCCTACTCCAAGAGTTCCACTCATGGCAATTAACAATAGTTCAAAAATCATTGTTCTTACAGCAGTTTTGTGAGATATTAAGCCCAATGATACAGTGAAAAATGCTATTGTTCCTGCGGCAAATAGCTCAAATGTAAGTTCTACCCACAGGTGAATAACCCACCAACGATAATAATCATCTACAGA
>CAYQWX010000009.1:0-26914 GCA_964421355.1 uncultured Bacteroidales bacterium | reverse complement strand
CCTATTGCTATTACTAATAATGCGATCCACAAAACATCTACAAGCCATGGCATTTTATGATCTTTATTTGCCACCCAAGGAGCAATAAGCATACCACCTACTAACCAACCTACTGCTACCCACAATATAGCTATTTGAGTATGCCAAGAACGTGCTACATGAAAAGGAAGCATGCTTTGTGGTATTATGAAGTCTTTTGCCGGCTCTGTATATAAGTGAGCCAAATATCCTCCTAAAAATAGCTGAACAACAAATAACAAAGCAACTATAGGAACATATTTAAGTAACTTCTTTTGAGATTTATACAATGAAGTTATTTTCATTGCAGGCTGTAACTCTTCATCTTTTTTGAAAAGATATTCATAAGCAAGATAAATAATTACTATGGTCAAAGCCCATAAAAGTAAGAATTCCCAAAGTGAAACCTTATGATTTATAAATTGAAGATTTTGATCTATTTCGGGAACATAAGGCCAATTATTTGTCCATGTGCGATCCGTTCCTGTTCTTTTGGAAGATGCAAGTATTTGTCCCCAGTCAAAAAATGCAGCAATCTCTTTAGCTTCTGCAGGAGTAATTACTCCTCCCGGAAATCCTCTTTCTTTATCACCATTTACAAGCATATTAACTACATAATCTACATTCTTTTTGTAGGCTTGTGCAGATGCTTCGGAATAAACAACTTCATCCTTGGTAAGTTTTGTATTTGCTTTAATTTCCTCTTTTACTTTTTCCTTTACAGCACCGAGTTCGGTATTAGATAATTGATCTTTCGTTTTACCGAACATTTGTTTTGCATAATAATTGTAAAGAAATTCTACTCTGTTGTGCAAAAGGTCTGTTGTAAAGTCAGGTCCCATATAAGCACCCATACCAAGCATTGTCCCCCAGTCGGTAAGGTCAAATTCTTGGAAATATGCTTTACCCTGTACCACATCATCGTAAGTATATAGCACTTCTCCATTTGCCGATTTAACAACTTTCGGTATTGGCGGCACTTCCTTGTGCAAATTTACCGTATAAAAAATAAGGGCAGAAACCATTATTATGGCTATTACCCAAAACGATGTCATGAGCCCTTTTTTGCTCATAAACTTGTCTAACCATGTCTCTTTCATAGGATAATATTTTTTAGTTTGTCCAAAGATAAACTTTTTTCTTAGAATTCAAAGCACATTCAACATAAAAATACCAAATAGTAGGTATGTCACATTTACTCTGCGACACACAATTACAAATAATGTATTTACTTATTAATCAGCGAGTTTAGTTGTCTATTTCACACATATTTATCAATTATCTAAATTTGATAAATTTTGCATTAGGATAGTAAAATCGTTGAGGATACTATAATTCTGGATATAATTTAAGTTTATTTTTTCTATAGCACTTGGTGGTAAAGTTTCTATGATATGACTTGCTAGAGGTGTAAATATGCCTTTTTTTATGTTATAATTTTTATTATCTTGATTGGATTTAGATAATGTATATACTCCTATCCAAGATTTTTTTCCTATTAATACATCAAAAACATTCCTAAAAAATCCGGCTGTATTTTTTTGTTTGAAAATAAGAATTGGCGAAAAAATAAGAAACAATAAAGCAAAAGACAAATCAAACAGCCTTTTTATTCTTTTGTTTTTAGGAGAATTCACAGTATTTAAACTTACAATATATATTTCACCATTAGTATTTACATCGTTACTTCCTACAACAGAGAGTCCATCGGGAGAAGCAATTTTAAATGACATATTGAAAGGCGATAATAATGTCATCAAGTGAATAATATCAGAAGCCGAAAGAGAGTTAGGTGAAAATATTACTTCATTTATTTTGTTTATTGCTATTATATCTTTTATTCGTTTTAATGTTCCCAAGAAATCATCTGTTTGTATATGATTTTCCTCTGTTGCTATATAACCTTTGTATTCAATAGACAAATTTAACGAGTTTAAGAATTGTTTTATTTTTTCATTGTCATTGGTAGAACCTATTACTGCAATTTGTTTTTTCTGTTTTTCTGCAAGTTTATACTCTTTGGGATTTATATACGATAGTATTTGTCTAATTATTATAACAGACAGGATAGCCCACAACGAACCTAGAAATATTAATGCCCGACTAAAACGTAAAGAACTGTCTAACAGAGAATAAAAAATCAATATCAATAATAGCCCCCATAATATTCCTTTTACAGCATTTTTTATAGTTATTGGCTTATCGTAAGCACCATTGACAAACAGTGCAACTTGCCAAATAATTACATATATAGGCAATATTATAAATTTGTATGTCTCCGGATATTGTGCTTTGTGATAAAAATGTTCCCAATATGGAATAAGCAGAAATACATATCCTCCATATATCAATACGAAATCTAACATGGGTAGTAAAATACTTTTTGCAAACCTGTTTATTATTGCAAGAAAAGCACGGAATATTATTGCAATATTTATTGCTATTTTGTATATGGAAGCAAATTTATTTTTGGGGAAATGCTTATCCACAAAGATTTTCATTGCTTTGTAAAATATGCGAATATAATTAAGGCTACCTTTCTTTGTACTTTCTCCTTTGTAGTGAATTATTTGTGTTTCGGGATAGTAATAATTTTTATATCCTGCCTGCAATATTCTGTAAGACAAATCTATATCTTCACCATACATAAAAAAAGTCTCGTCAAGCAGACCTATTTTGTCCAATACCTTTTTTCTCAAAAGCATAAATGCTCCTGCAAGTATTTCTACTTCATTTGTCTCATTTTCATTAAGATGTCCTAAATAGTAGCGGTTAAATATTTTTGAACGAGGAAAAAGTTTATACAATCCGAACATTTTATAAAATGCGGTAAGAGGTGTTGGTATTCCTCGTTTTGATTCGGGTAGGAAATTACCGTTACCGTCAATCATTTTTACACCTAATCCTCCTGCTTGCGGGTGTGTATCCATAAACTTTATAATCTTTTCAAAAGTGTCTTCTTGTACAAAAGTATCAGGATTCAACAATAAAATATATTCTCCTGTTGCTTGCTTTATTGCTTGATTATTAGCAGTAGAAAACCCCACATTTTGAGTATTGGCTATAAGTTTTACCCACGGAAATTCTCTTTTTACCATATCTACAGAACCATCGGCAGAAGCATTATCCACTACAAATGTTTCGGTATCAATATTTTTAGAAGCATTATTTACAGAAATAAGGCATTGTTTCAGAAAATATTTTACATTGTAATTTACTATTATTACCGAAAGTTTTGCCATATTTTAGTCTGTAGTTTCCGGTTCAAAGTTAGTACGCAATTCTATTGATTTACCAAGTGTTAATGTATCTGTGTCTTCTATGTCATCTCCAAAAGATACTCCACGGGCAATGGTAGAAAATTTTATATGAGAAAAAGGTTTGAGCATATTGTAAATATAAAGAGTAGTTACATCTGCTTCAATTGAGGTGCCAATTGCAAAAATTATTTCTTTAATATTTTCCGATTCTACTCGTGTAAGTAAATCTTGTAAAGTAAGTTTTTCAGGACCTATATTTTCCATTGGAGATATTTTACCTTCCAATATGTGGTATAATCCATTGTACTTTCCTGTATTTTCTATGGAAATCAATCCTGCCACATCTTCTACTATACATACCTTTGTTTTATCACGTTTTGAGTCGGAACATATTGGACATATATCATTATCACTTAAATTGTGACATATTTTACATCTTTTTGTAAGACTACGAGCATTTGTTATAGCTTCTGATAGAGAATGAGCATAGTGTTCATCTTGTTTCATTAAATGTAATACCAGTCTCAATGCTGTTTTTGTTCCTATTCCCGGAAGCTTGGCAAATTCTTCCACAGCTTTTTCTATATGTGAGGAATGAAGTTTTAACATTTATTATAAAAGTACTTAAAAATATGTAATTTGGAAACAAAGTTAATGTGTTTTCCCATATTATTATATTGCAATATAAGAGTATTTAGAGTTTTTTTCAAAACCCACCTCCAATGGATCCAAAATGCTTTCGTGCACACCAAGTAGCAGATAACCACCTTTGTTCATATTGTGCCGTATCATGCGAAGCACTTTTTTTTGAAGCTCAAAATTGAAATATATCAACACGTTTCTACAAAATACAACATCAAACTTTGTTAAAAATTCTTGTTCTCCGTTTACCAAATCATGAACACGAAACATCGGGATAATTCTTAAAAAATCTTTCACTTTTATAATGTCTTTACTATGATTTATTTCAAAATACTTGTGGTAAGGTATCCCCCTGTCTATTTCATAATTTAACGGATGTTTATTGATTACGTCATCAAAATTGTTGAGATATTCATAATTCAATCTAAACCTATATGCTCCATTTTGTGCTTTTTTTATCATTTCGTCATTTATATCGGTAGCGAAAACCAATGATTTATAAAGCAAATTTAGTTCGTTTAGTAATATTAGATTTGAATATACTTCTTGACCATTGGAACATCCTGCATGCCAAATGTTTATTTTGTTTTTTTCTTTGTCCAAATTAGGATATATTTCATATCGTAAAGGGTACCAAAATTCGGGATCTCTAAAAAATTCAGTAGTGTTTACTGTTATTTCATTTATAAACTTACGGACAAAGTCTTTATCATTTTTTATTTTATGAATTATATATATCGGATTTACTTTGTATTCGGCTATAAATCTTTCTACACGACGTTTTAGAGACTTTTCTGAATATCCAGAAATATCATATTGGGTATATTCTTTTAGAGTTATGGTTATCTTTTTTATATCGTCGTAAGTTACTTCCATTTAATATTAGTTGGGAAAAAATATGGTTCGGAATAAAATAAAAATAAGGTCCCGAACCATATTTTGTATGCTTATCAAATTATAAATTATCTATTACTTCACATAGTCTGCTAAAAATTTCATCAATAGAGCCTATACCGTCTATTTGATAATGTTTATTTTGCTTTTGATAATATTCTTTCACATTATCCTTTTCCCGATTATAAACATTTATTCTATTTTTTATTACCTCAATATCTTTATCATCACTTCTACCTTCTTCTTCTGCACGTTTTGCCAATCTTGTTATTATCTCTTCATCGTTTACAGTAATTTCTATCATACCGTTTATTTGTGTCCCAAACCTTGTCATTATTTTGTCCAAACCTTTGGCTTGTGGCAAAGTACGGGGGAATCCGTCAAAAATAAATCCCTTATCATTCATATTTGCTTCAATAAAATTTTCCACCATCTCAAGAATAATAGAATCGGGAACAAGCTCTCCTTTGTCCATATAAGCTTTTGCTTTTTGTCCTGTTGGAGTATTATTTTTCAGTTCGTTTCTAAACATGTCACCTGTTGAGAGATGTACAAATCCATACTTTTTTACTATTTTTTTTGCCTGAGTGCCTTTCCCTGCACCCGGAGGACCAAATAATACTATATTTTTCATTGTTTTGTTATTTTTTAAGTTTATATACATTCCTTAAATTTCTTCCATATCCGTCATAATCTAATCCATACCCAACTATAAATTCATTTGGAATTTTCATGCCTATGTAGTGTATTTCATCGTTAGTTCGGAAAGCATCCGGCTTGAAAAATAATGTAGCTATTTTTATTTCTTTTGGTTCATAACCTATTAGTTGTTTTTTTATATGCTGTATTGTAAAGCCAGTATCTACAATGTCTTCCAAAACTACTACAGTTCTATTCTTTATGTCTTCATTTAATCCTATCAAACGTTTTATTTTTCCCGTGGACGAAGTTCCCTGATAAGAAGCTAATTTCAAAAATGAAATTGTACACGGAAAATCTATCCTTTTCATAAGGTCTGCAGCAAATAAAAATACTCCATTTAATATCCCTAAAAAAATAGGATTTTCTTCTGCCATATCTTTCTTTATTTGAGAAGATAATTCGTCTATTGCCTTATATATTTTCTCTTCAGGAATAAATAATTCAAACTCTTTGTCCAATATTTTTACAGTCTCCACTTTTATTACAGTTTTTTAAGATTTTTATTTGTTCAAAAATACACCTATTTTAGTTAATATTTAAAAAAAATATATGAATTTATAATAATTTGTTATGAAAACATAAATGAAATCAATAATGTCTTTTTATTTTCTGGAAAAACAATTTTTTCTTTTCCATATCGTTATAGAGAGGTTATAGTAATTTTAATAATTACTTTTGCAAGACTTTTTTTGTAAATGTTAGAAATGAAAAAATACATATTCATATTTTTTATTTTTACAGGTGTAATGACTTCTTCTTTGTTTGCCCAGTCGGAGCGAACAAAAAAAGCTGATATGGCTTTTGAGCAAGGTGAATATTTCAAAGCTTTGCAACTATATCAAAAAGTGTATGAGAAAGGAAAAATAGACAAACAAACCAAGGCTTATGTTACTTTCCAAATAGCAGAGTGCTACAGATATATTGGTAATTTTAGAAAAGCAGAAATGAAATATAAATCTGCAATTGCAAAAAAATATCAGAATCCTTTGGTCTTTTTGTATTATGGGCAAATGCTTCGTGCAAATGGGAAATATGATTTAGCAATAGAGCAATTCAAGAAATATTTGGAACTTGTACCTGACGATAAAGAAGCTCAAATTGCACTAAAATCGTCTGAACTTTCTAAAGAGTGGATGTTACACCCTACACGGTATCAAATTGAAAATATACGAAAAATAAACTCTAAAGAGAGTGAGTTTGCTCCTGCTATTGCAGACAATGAAGGACGCACAATATATTTTACAACTACTGCAAAAATAGACCAGTTTACCAAAATAAATAAAATAACAGGAAAATACTTCACCTCAATTATGGAAACATGGCTTACCCGTAAGGGAGAATGGACACAACCCAAACCATTGAATGATACTATAAATTCTCCTTTTGATGATGGAGTCTGTACACTCACTGACAATTTTAATGTAATGTATTTTACCCGTTGTAATATAGTACGGGGACAAAAAATGGGATGTAACATATACAAAGCTACCCGTAAACCTGATGGAGACTGGGAAAAAGCGGAATATGTGCCAATTCTTCCCGATAGTATTTCTATTGGGCACCCGTCAATAACCGAAGATGGATTAACACTCTATTTCTCTGCGGAAATTCCAAATAAAGGTTATGGTGGGAAAGATATTTGGAAAGTAGTTAGAAAGTCTAAAGACTCGGAAAAATGGAGTGAACCTATAAACCTGGGACCTGAAATAAATACTGAAGGTAATGAAGTATTTCCATTTATTAGAGATAACGGAGTTTTGTATTTTGCGTCCGATTATCATCCGGGATTAGGTGGATTGGATATTTTTAGAGCCAGATATGACAAAACATATAAAAAATGGATAGTGGAAAATATGAAATTCCCAATAAACTCTCCCGCCGATGATTTTGCTATAGTTTTCAAAAAAGGTAAAGAAGAAGGTTTTTTTACTTCAAATAGGAAAAAAACGGAAATATATAATGGTGATGAACTTGTGGAAACAATTAGAAGCAGAGGAAGCGATGATATATATTCTTTTGTTTTACCACCTTTGGAGTTCAAATTGGCAGGAAAAGTGTTTGATAATCAAACAGGAGAACCTTTACCCGACGTGAAAGTAAAGATTTATGGAAGTGATGGAACTGAAGTTGCAATCAAAACAAACAAAAAAGGAGAATATTCTTACACTTTAAAGCCTGGAGTAGAATATATTTATGTAATAAGCAAAAAAGGCTTCTTAGTAAATAAAGGTAAAGTATCAACTGTAAATATAGAATATAATAAAACATTTACCGATTCCGTATATATGGCAGAAATAGATAAACCGGTAGAAATACCTAACATATATTATGATTTTGGGAAATGGTCGTTAAAAGAAGAATCCAAAAAAGAATTGGATAAATTGGCTGATTTGCTAAAAAGTAATCCCAATATTGTAATAGAAATATCATCCCACACAGACATGGTTGGCGATGAAGTAAGCAATCAAATATTATCACAAAAACGGGCACAATCAGTAGTAGATTATTTAATCTCCAAAGGCATAAACCCAGATAGACTTATTGCAAAAGGTTATGGTGAAAGCAAACCAAAAACAATTACTGAAAAAATTGCAAAAAAATATCCTCAATTTAAGGTGGGTACGGTATTAAATGAAGAATTTATAAACTCTTTAAAAGACGACAAATTAAAAGAAGTTGCTAACCAGTTAAATAGAAGAACTGAATTTAGAGTCTTGAAAACAGACTATATACCCGATTTTGATGTGGATTTAAAGCAATTCGCAAAATAAAAAAACATACAACTAAAAAATAATTTATCTTACACTCAATTAATGTAAATTTGCCACAAAAACCATTTATATTATGAAAAATTTCACTGTAGTATCCCATCCTTTAATTAAAGAAAAATTACGCTTTTTAAGAGACAAAAACACTTCCAATATGGAATTTAGAAAATTACTGTCTGAGATTACATACCTTATGAGTTTTGAAATAACAAGAGACCTTCCTTTACAGGAAGTAACAATAGATACTCCGCTACAAAAAACTACTGCATACCGTTTGGCAAAACACATTGCCATTGTTCCTATTTTACGAGCAGGACTCGGAATGCTAAACGGAATATTAGACCTTATACCCACAGCCAAAGTGGGATTGATAGGGCTATATAGAGATGATGATACTTTGGAAGCTAAAGAATATTACAGCAAATTCCCAAAAGACATAGATAACAGACTTGTATTCTTACTTGACCCAATGCTCGCAAGTGGACATTCTATAGATTATGCAATAAAAATTTTGAAAACCCATAATGTAAAAGATATCAAAGTGGTATCTGTTGTAGCCGCACCTGAAGGAGTAGAGTTGGTCACCAAACATAATCCCGATGTACAATTTTATTCCGCTGCATTAGACGAAAAATTAAATGACAAAGGTTATATACTCCCAGGTCTTGGAGATTGTGGAGACAGATTATTAGGTACTGAATAAAAACTACTAGCCATATATGGATAAACTAATAAATACTTTTAATACCTTTTCGGAAGAATTAAACTTGTTGCTTAGTGGAGAAAATGGGAAACATATATCTTTACAGGAATTTAATAACATAGTAACCAAAGCTTATGAAGAAAACGCTTGGTTTATACCAAAACATATTAAAACTGCTTTATCTCACATAGCCTCTTTTACAAAAAAAGAAGTTATTACCGAATGGGTAAATAAATACAAATATAATATACCAAACGTGCCCAAAAAAGTCTTAGTGGTAATGGCAGGAAATATACCTCTAGTTGGGTTTCACGATATGCTTTCGGTATGGATTACAGGACATCGACTTGTTGCTAAACTTTCTTCTAAAGATAAAGTATTACCAAAATTTGTAGTAAACTTACTTACTCGCATAAATAGTGATTTTTCAAGTAAATATATATTTACAGAAGATACTATTAAAGATTTCGATGCCGTAATAGCTACAGGTTCAGATAATTCTGCTCTATATTTTGAAAAATATTTTGGCAAATATCCCAATATTATTCGTAGAAATAAAAATTCAATTGCAATACTTGACGGGAACGAAACAGAAGAGGATTTGCTACGACTAGCAGATGATATTTTTTTATACTTTGGCTTGGGATGCAGAAATATAGCCAAATTATATCTTCCTAAAGGTTATGATTTACAAAAAATCATCTCCACATTTAGCAAAAGTGTTTATTCCTCATTTGTAGAACATAACAAATATTCAAATAATTACGATTATCACAAAGCAATATATATAATGAATAATATTCCGTTTGAGGATGGCGGTTTCTTCTTACTCAAAGAAGATACAGCATTATCTTCCCCAGTTTCAGTAATTTATTATGAACATTACTCTAAAAAAGATAATATCAACACAAAATTATTTCCTATAATTGACAAAATTCAAGTAATTTTGAAAAAAGAAAATTTTGGAACAGCACAGTTCCCCTCCGTTATGGAATATGCAGACAATACAGATACTATAAAATTTTTGACAACTATATAAAAATAAACATATATGCTCTACTTATTCAAAATAGAATATCCACAGGAAACAAAATTTACAATGCAAGTTGCCATTAAAGACACCCAAACATTATGGGACTTACACCAAGCAATACAACAAAAATTGAATTATGATCCAGGACAAATGGCTTCCTTCCTTATTGTAGATGAAAAAGAATTTATTCAACAAGAAGAATATCCATCTATAAACATGGAAAATTTATCTGAAGACTCACCGATGAAAACCGTTTCAATAGATAATATAGCAAAACGCAAAGGACAAAAACTAATATATCTCTTTGACATGTTTTCCGAAAGGTTTTTTGTATTAGACCTCATAGCCACTTCTGAAGAAGAAGATACTAAACTCTCTTATCCATATTTGTTTAATGAGCAAGGTGTCCCTCCTGATCAAACTTTCTTTGACATGGGAATAGAAAACGATTCTCAAAAAAACATTGATGATGACGATGAATTTGGCTTCGATGATGATGACATGTATGGAATAGATGAAGATGATGTGTTTTAAATGATAAAGATAATACATTACAGAGACAAATGTTTAGGGTGTGCATATTGCGTAGAAGTTGCACCTTCTTTATTTACAATAAATACGGAAGACGGTAAAGTGGATTTAGTAGAAGGCAAATTTATTCACAATTTTCAAACAGTAGAATATCCTGACATATTTCTATCCGAAGCAAAAGAAGCGGAGAGTGTATGTCCCGCAAAAATTATAGTAGTAAAATAAAACTCTTAAGACCGTTGTACCCAAAAAGTGTAAAAAAATAAATGAGGGGGTCCCCAATATCAGTTCCATTTTGCAAGACATTTAGAACAGGATTGATATTTTACTTACTTATAGGGAAGTAATATTTGAAAATACCTTTTAACTTTGTGCCGCATTAAAAACAAAAATTACAAACATGAAAGATACACAAACAGTAACATGGATGGAAGACCTTGCTTTTGAAGGAGAAGTAAACGGACATAAAATCATTCTTGATGCAGAAGCACGGGTAGGAGGAAAAGACAGAGGACCCAGACCAAAACCTCTAATGCTTACATCATTGATTGGTTGCACTGGAATGGATGTTATTTCTATATTAAAAAAAATGCGTGTAGATGTAAAAGATTTTAAGGTCCATGCAGATGCAGAACTTACAGAAGAACATCCAAAACACTATAAAAAAATACATCTTACCTATGAATTTACAGGCAAAGACCTTCCTATGGATAAATTAGAAAAAGCTGTTAATCTTAGCCAAGACCGCTATTGTGGAGTAAGCTACATATACAAACAAGTAATAGAACTTACATACGAAATCAAGATTAACAATATAGATTAAAAGATTGACATAAAAAATAACAAGCCCCACCTTATTATTATCCTTATTGGGTGGGGATATTTCGGCAAAACAAAATAATAATTACACTGTACTACTTATAACATTGTCATCCGTTATTTTTCCTACCTTTGCACATTCATTTTTACTTTTTATATGGGGAAAAATAAAAAAAAAATAGCTCTACACTCACTTGGTTGCAAACTTAATTTTGCAGAAGGAGATACCATTCTAAGAAAATTTGAAAAAGAAGGGTACTATCCGGTATCATTCAAAGAAAAAGCAGATGTATATATAATAAACACATGTTCGGTAACACATGTAGCAGACAAAAAAAGCCGTAATCTCATACGGCAAGCAATTAAAAAAAATCAAAATGCAATAGTAATAGTAACAGGTTGTTATGCCCAAATATCAGCCAAGGACATAGCAACACAAATTTCTGATATAGACTACATTATAGACAATAAGCATAAAAAAGACTTTTTTGTTTCAGAAAATATTTCCAAGTTGGAAAAGCAAAACACTCCATTAGTAATAAACAGTAATATCAGGGCAGAAGACACAGATTTTTTCCCGTCATATTCTATATCGTTCCGTACACGTTCTTTTTTAAAAGTTCAGGACGGTTGCGACTATTCATGTAATTATTGTACCATACCACATACACGGGGTGAAAGTCGCAATGCTCCAATACAAGAAATAGTAAAAGAAGCTACACATATTGCAAAACAAGGAGTAAAAGAAATAGTACTCACAGGTATAAATATTGGAGATTTTGGTAAAAGCACCGGGGAAACATTTTTTGATTTGATAAAAGCTCTGGAAAAAATAGATATGGAAGTGAGATTTAGAATTTCTTCTATAGAACCAAATTTAATTACTTCTGACATAATTGATTTTATTGCAAACAGTAAGCATTTTGTTCATCATTTTCATATCCCTCTCCAAAGTGGCACAGATAAAATATTACAACTAATGAAACGTAGATATAACACAAAACTTTTTAGAAAAAAAATAGAAGAAATAAATAAAAAAATACCGGATGCAGGCATCGGCATAGATGTTATTACAGGTTATCCTGCCGAAACAAAAGAAGACTTTGAAACTACTTATAACTTTTTGAACAACTTGGATTTTTCTTATTTGCATGTATTTACTTATTCGGATAGACCACTTGCAGAAAGCAGCAAAATGAAACCTGTTGCAAGTAACAAAGAAATTAGTGATAGAAGCAGGTTGTTACATCAATTAAGTGATAAAAAAAGAGAAACATTTTTGCAAAAATTTTTAAACACTTACCACAAAGTGCTTTTTGAAAGTGACGAGATAAACGGAAAAATATATGGGCTTACAGGCAATTACATAAAAATACAAGTCCCTTTTGAAAAAAGTTTAATAAATTCTTTACAAAAAATTAAAATAACATCTGTTGCTAATACTCATGAAAATTTATGCAATGCAGAACTAATCAAAAAATAATATATGATTACATTTATAAAAAAAATCATATACTTTTTTATTGCAATTTTGCTAATAAACGCTTGCTCTCACAAAGTTATAATCACTCAAACAACACCATTATCCAAAGATACTACCGCACAAACAACATCTATTGATACAACTAAAATTGACACTGTTAAAACGGTAATAAAAAAAACAGCACTATCTCCGTTTGAACAAAAACTGATAAAATATGGATTGGTTAATGTTCAAAAATTAGATAGTTCCATAAAAGTAGAATTAAAATATTCCACTACCGACAATTTTATGCATAGAGACCTATACGGAAACTTTAATAAAGCATATTTGCAAAAAGATGTTGCTGAAAAATTGGTAAAAGCACAACACTATCTAAAAAAAAATAATCCTGATTATAGCCTAATAATATATGATGCAGCACGCCCACTTATAGTTCAACAATGGATGTGGGACTCTGTACAAGTGCCTGATAATGTAAGATATAAATACTTGTCTAATCCCAAATATGGTTCATTACACAACTACGGAGCGGCTGTAGATGTAAGCATCATAAATGACAGTACGGGTAAAGCTTTAGACATGGCTACTCCTTTTGATTGTTTTTGCAAGTTAGCATATCCTTACTTTGAAAAACGGTTTTTGAAAAACGGAAAACTAAGTAAAAAAGCTTATGAAAACAGAATGCTTTTAAGAACAGTTATGCACAAAGCAGGCTTCTCGGGAATAACTACAGAATGGTGGCATTTTAATTCTTGCTCCCGAAAAGAAGCTCAAAAGCGTTATCCATTAATAAAAGACTTTTCCCCATTACAAGAAGTATCTAATACCGCTATTCTCAACCATGAGAACAAAGACACCACAAGGCACAAAATATACTTCCGCATACAAATCAAAATATCAAAACACAAACTTTCTCCTCATTGTCCATGTTTCAAAGGATTAAGAGTATGGGAATATTATCACAAAGGTTATCATAAATACACAGCAGGTAAGTTCAAAGATTTAAACAAAGCAATTGCATATCGTAATAAACTAAGAAAATTGGGATTCAAAGATTGTTTTGTTGCTGCATTTGATAATAACACAAGAATAAGTTTCAAAGATGCTTACAAACTCATGGAAGAATAAAACATTAACATAACTTCTTAGAAAAATATAATTCAAATTCTTTATGCTAATTACCAGCGGTATTATAAATGAATTTTTACTCATTAGTTTTTACTTTTGCCACTTTCAGGTCAAGTCAAAATAGTTGATAATCAATGTGATATTCTTATCTTAGAAATTACTTTAGTCAATATTGATAAAAAAATCAAAAATTAAAAACCTCATTATAAAATATCTACCTTTTTTATCCGTTTACTCTTTTTGGTATATAAATTGTCATATTATTAACCAACATAAAAAACAATAGATTATGGAAGGACAAGAAAACTTATCTGCAAAAATGTCAGGAACAATTGACATTAGGGCATTAAACGAAAAAATAGAAAAAGAAAGTGCTTTTATTGACCTTATTACCATGGAGATGAATAAGGTGATTGTAGGACAAAAACATTTGGTAGAAAGTCTTCTCATAGGCTTACTCACCAATGGACATATTTTGCTTGAAGGGGTACCGGGACTTGCAAAAACATTATCTATCAAAACCCTCTCTGATGCAATAAATGCAAAATTCAAAAGAATACAGTTTACACCCGACCTCTTACCTGCAGACCTTATTGGTACTCTGGTATATAGCCAAAAAAACGAGGAATTTATAGTGAAAAAAGGACCTATATTTGCAAACTTCATTTTGGCAGATGAAATAAACCGTTCTCCTGCAAAAGTGCAATCCGCACTTTTGGAAGCAATGCAAGAAAGACAAGTTACAATAGGTGATGACACTTACAAATTAGAAGAGCCGTTTTTGGTAATGGCTACTCAAAACCCAATAGAACAAGAAGGAACATACCCTTTACCTGAAGCACAAGTTGACCGTTTCATGTTAAAAGTTATCATTGGCTATCCTTCAAAAAGCGAAGAACAAATAATAATTCGTCAAAACCTCAAAAAAGAATTCCCCAAAGCAAGCAAGGTAGTTAATCCTCAGGATATCATAAAAGCCAGAGATGTAGTAAAAGAAGTATATATGGACGAAAAAATAGAAAACTACATTCTTGATATAGTATTTGCCACACGTTATCCCGCCGATTATGGTTTAGACAAACTTGCCAACATGATTGCCTTTGGAGGTAGTCCACGTGCAAGCATCAATTTAGCTCTTGCATCCAAGGCTTATGCTTTCATAAAACGTAGAGGATATGTAATCCCTGAAGATGTAAGAGCTGTAGCTCATGATGTGTTAAGACACAGAATACAATTAACCTATGAAGCAGAAGCAGAAAATATAGATACAACAGACATTATAAACGAAATATTAAATTCTGTAGAAGTTCCATAAAAAAAATAAGAAAAAGTGGAAGCAACCGATATAATAAAAAAGGTAAGGAAAATAGAAATAAAAACCCGCAAACTTACTAATCAAGTGTTTGCGGGTGAATACCATAGTGCTTTCAAAGGCAAAGGAATGGTGTTTAGCGAAGTAAGGGAATATCAATACGGAGACGATGTGAGGGATATAGATTGGCACATTACAGCCCGTTTTAATAAACCTTATGTAAAGGTATATGAAGAAGAACGTGAAATAACTACCTTGTTGGCAATAGATGTCAGTCCCTCCGGAAATTTTGGAACAAATAAACAATTTAAAAGGGAGTTAATAACTGAAGTAGCTGCTGTATTGTCATTTTCTGCAATACAAAACAACGACAAAGTAGGAGTAATATTTTTTAGTGATACAATAGAAAAATTTATACCACCTAAAAAAGGTAAAAAACACATTTTGCGTATAATCAGGGAACTACTTGATTATAAACCTACAGGTAAAGGCACAAACATAACCAATGCTCTCAAATTTATTACCGATACTATAAAAAAACGAAGCATAGTTTTTATGCTTTCTGACTTTATGGACTTTAATGATTTTGAAAAAGCCGTAAAAATAGTAAACAATAAACATGATTTTGTAGCACTAAAAATAAATGACAAACGGGAAGAAAAATTGCCTAATATTGGACTCGTTCAGTTCTATGACCCCGAATTGGATAAACTGGTGTGGGTAGATACTTCATTAAAAGAAGTAAGACAACATTATGAAGACTTTTTTGTACAACAAGAAAAAAGAGTAACAAATGTTTTTTCACGCTCAAAAATAGACTGGACAAAATTATACACGGGAGAAGATTATGTAGTACCTCTAATGAATTTATTTAAAAAACGTAGCAAGATGTTAAGTAGGTAAAAAGAGTATATATATGAAACGGATAATATTTTACATAGCAACATTCATTATTATATTAAGCGGAAGTTATAATATAACAAAAGGACAAATTGCAAATATAAGTGCATCACTTAATAAGGATACCGTATGGATTGGTGATACTTTACGCTTAACACTAAAAGTAAAAGGCATAGACGCTCATAAAGTCAATGTTATGTTTCCAACCTTTCAAGACACTATAACTTCCAGTATTCATATAATTTCCCAAGATAGTACAATAGATACTATCTCTATGCCCAATCATTCCGTTGCCTTAAAAAAACAATATATAATAGCAGCTTATGACAGTGGAAATGTAATAATACCTCCACTCCCATTCATTTTTAAGATAGATACGGTTCAAGATACGGTTTATTCATCTGTAAATACCTTATTTGTAAAACTCATACCTACCGATACGCTAAAAGTTCCACTAAAAGATGTTAAAAAACCAATAAATACACCTTTCACATTTCAAGAATTTATAGACCTTTATGGAATATATACATTGTTAGCATTATTGATAATAATTTTGATTTACATTGCTTATAGGTATTACAGTAGGAAAAAAGAAGGTAAAAGTTTTATAGAAATACACAAACCTACAGACCCGCCACATATCGTAGCTATGCGGGAATTGGAAGCCTTGAGAAATAAAAAACTGTGGCAACAAAACAGAATTAAACAATATTACATAGAACTTACCGACATATTACGTAAATATATGGATAATCGCTTTGATTTATCTACGATGGAAAGTACAAGTAGCGAAATAATAAATGCTTTGAAGACAATTAATTTAGATAATTCTTTGATAGAAGAAATGCGACAAGTATTCAACTTGGCAGACCTTGCCAAATTTGCAAAATACAAACCTGTGCCGGAAGAAAATGACTATGTCCTAAAAAAAGCAATAGACTTTGTAGAAGCAACAAAACCAGTAGAAAAACAGGAAGAAGAAACCAATAATAATTCTAATGCTGATACTGAAAATACAAATATCACAAGTAATAATAATAACGAAGAAGAAACCAATAAAAAAGAAGATTAACAATGTGGTGGGAAAAATATATAAAAATAGATAGTTTTGCAAATCCAAGTTATTTGTGGTTATTACTAATTATCATACCACTTGTAATATGGTATATATACAGATACAAAAAGCGATATGCTTCTATGCGTATATCATCTATAGAAGCTTTTAAAGGAATAAAAACAGGAATCAAATCAAAATATTTACATCTACTTTTTGTCTTACGGATATTGGTACTATCATTGCTAATTATAATAATCGCACGACCACAAGCAAAAGATGTATGGAATGATGTAAGTGTAAAAGGAATAGATATAATGCTTACAGTGGACATCTCCAGCAGTATGCTTGCCAGAGATTTTAAGCCAAACAGATTGGAAGCCGCAAAAGAAGTAGCTACAAAATTCATTAACGACCGCCCCAATGACAGGATAGGATTGGTAATATTTGCAGGAGAAGCATTTACTCAATGCCCTCTTACTCCCGACCATGCTACACTAATCAATTTGCTTCAATCTGTAAAAACAGGTATGTTAGAAGACGGAACCACAATAGGAGAAGGTTTGGCTACAGCAGTAAGTCGTCTAAAAGATTCCAAAGCAAAAAGCAAAGTGATAATATTACTTACCGATGGTGTAAACAATATGGGTTCAATTGACCCAATAACCGCCGCCGAAATTGCAAAAACTTTCGGTATTCGTGTTTATACCATTGGAGTAGGCACTTATGGAGAAGCACCATATCCCGTGCAAACACCTTTTGGCATACAATATCAACCTATGAAAGTGGAAATCGACGAGGCTTTATTGCAAAAAGTGGCTAAAATAACTGACGGACAATATTTTAGAGCCACAAACAAAAAGAAACTTGAACAAATATACCAACAAATAGACAAATTAGAAAAAACAAAAATCAAAGTAAAACAAATAAGCAAAAAAACAGATCAGTATTTATTATTCGGACTATTAGCACTATTGCTTATTTTTATAGAAGCTTTATTAAGATATACATATTTAAAAACAATGCCATAAAAACAATAAGGATATGTTTAGATTTGCATACATATATGTCATTTATGCCTTGATAGGAATATTAGCGATATTAGCAATTGCATATATATTTTATAGAAAAAACTTCATCAAGGCTATAAATAAATTTGGAGATAATCCATTGGTACATAAACTTATGCCATCTTATTCCCTACCTAAAGTAAGGTGGAAATTTTGGTTATTATTTATTGCTATAATGTTTTTGGGAATTGGTGTGGCAGGTCCGCAAGTAGGAGCAAAGTTAGTAAATGTAAAACGTAAAGGGATAGAAATAATAATAGCCCTTGATGTATCAAAGAGTATGCTTGCCGAAGATATTAAGCCCAATAGACTAGCTGCTGCAAAACATGCGATAGAAAAACTTATAGACGATTTGGATAACGACCGTATTGGCTTGGTAGTATTTGCAGGCAATGCTTATGTGCAAATGCCTATTACTGCTGACTATGTATCAGCAAAAATGTTTTTGAATTCAATATCCACATCAAGCGTACCTACACCGGGAACAAATATATCTGCAGCACTTGAAACTTCTGCCCGTTCTTTTACAAGTGAAAAAGGTATCTCCAAAGCAATAATACTTATCACCGACGGAGAAGACCACGATGGTAATGCCTTGAATGTAGCAAAACAAATAACAAACGAAGGCATAAAAATATATACCATAGGAATAGGTTCACCACAAGGAGTACCTATACCTGTAAGAGATAAATATGGTAGAAAAGTTTTCAAAACCGATGAAAACGGTAATGTAGTTGTAAGTAAACTTAATGAAAAACTATTGCAAGATTTGGCAATGATAGGACACGGCTCTTATGTGAGAGCATCAAACACAGGCTTTGGATTAGACATTATAAAAAAAGATTTGGATAAATTACAAAAAAAAGAAATAAAAGATAAAATTTATTCGGAATACGAAAACTATTTTCAACCGTTTGTTATTGTTGCTCTAATATTACTTATAATAGAAGTTTTAATATCATTTAGAAAAAGTAAATTATCTCAAAAATATAATTTGTTTCAAATAAAAAACGAAGAATGATTATGAATGGGGTTAAAAAAACAATATGGTTAGTTCTTTTTTCAATCTTGTGCTTGCATTCTATGGCACAGGAAGAACGCCATTTTATAAGAGAAGGGAATAAATTGTATAAACAACAAAAATATAATGAAGCCGAAATTAAATATCGTAAGGCTTTGGAAAAAAAGAATAATTCGTTTGAGGCTCGTTTTAATATTGGTGATGCTTTATACAAAAAAGAGAAATATAAAGATGCTATAAAATCCTGGCAAAAACTTTTGGAAACAACTACTGATAAAAATAAAATATCCAAACTCTATTACAATATCGGGAATGCCCAAATGAAAATGAACAAACTAAAACCTGCTATAAACAGTTACATTAATTCACTTAAACTAAATCCTAATGATAAAGACACAAAATACAATTTATCAGTAGCTTTGCAAAAACTTAAAAGACAACAACAAAAGCAAAAACAAAACAAGCAAAACAAAAAGAATAAGAAGCAAAATAAAAATCAAAAACAAAAGCAAAACAAACAAAATAAGGATAAAAACAAAAAGAATAAGAATAAGAATAAGAACAACCAAAATAAAAACAAGCAAAATAAAAATAAGAAACAACAACAAAATAAGAAGCAACAACAAAAGAACAAACAACAACAAAAGCAAAAAATAAGCAAAAAAGATGCACAAAGAATGCTTAACGCTTTGCAACAACACGAAAACAAATTACAAAAGAAGATAAAAGCAAGACAACTTAAACAAGAAAAAGCAAACAGGGCAAAAATAGAAAAAGACTGGTAATTATGAAAAGAATAAAATTAGCTATATTCATTATCTTAGGAATACTGTTTTCACAACTAACACAAGCACAAACAAAATTTACTGCCACTGCTCCGCAAGTAGTAACAGTAGGAGAACCGTTTGTGGCAACATATACAGTAAATGCTAATGGTAAAAGTCCTCAATTCCCCGACTTCAACAATTTTGAAGTGCTAAGTGGACCTAATTTGTCACAGAGTAGTAGCATAAGCATAATCAATGGTAATGTAAGTCGCCAAGTAGAAAACACTTACACATTCTACCTACAAGCAAACAAAGAAGGTAAATACACCATTCCACCTGCTTCTATAAAAGTAAAAGGCAAAACTATAAAATCAAACTCATTAACAATAGAAGTAGTAAAGGGGGAAAGTAATGCAAATAACAATACAGCAGCTACAAATACAAATAATTCAACAAATACCCAGTCCGCAAACTTACCCAACAATGATTTATTCGTAAAAGTACTTGTAAACAAAAGTAATGTATATCAAGGAGAACAACTCATTGCTACCATAAAAATATATTCCCGAGTAGATTTAATGGGATTTGAAGACATTAAATTTCCGTCTTACAAAAACTTTTGGGCAGATGAAATACCCGTTCCCGACCAAATACAACTACACAGAGAAAATATAAACGGCAGAATCTACAATGTAGGAGTGCTAAAAAAAACAATACTTACTCCTCAAAAGGCAGGCAAACTTAGAATAGACCCTATAGAAGTAAGTTGTGTTGTTAGACAAAGAGTAAAAAGAAAAAACTATGACAATTTTTTTGATGCTTTCTTTGGTGGAGGTTCTTACAGAAAAGTTAGGAAAAAAATAAAAAGTTCTCCAGTTATCATACGAGTAAAACCATTACCTCCCGACCAACCTGGGAACTTTAATGGTGCAGTAGGGACATTCACAATGGATGTAAACATAGACAAAACGGAAGCAAAAACAAACGATGCTATTACCTTGACCGTAAAAATAAGCGGAAGAGGAAATTTACGATTATTTGATGCTCCCGAAGTAAACCTACCTCCCGACTTTGAAACTTATGACCCCAAAGAAACACAAAAAATAAGAAATACGGAAAACGGAACAATAGGAAGCCGTACATTTCAATATGTGTTTATCCCTCGTCATGCCGGCACTTTTGAAATCCCGGCTATAAAATTCTCATATTTTGACATTACTACTAAAAAATATAAAACATTAACTTCCCAAAAGATAGAACTTCATATTCAAAAAGGAAACGATAATGAAACAGGCACAATAGCCCGAACATATCAAAAAGAAGATATTAAATACCTCGGCAAAGACATACATTTTATCAAACAAAGAATAAAACATTTTTACAAAACCCCTAAATATTATATTACTTCTACAAAATATTACTTGTTATATTTAATATCGTTACTTATCATTATACTAATAATAATCCTTTTGCGTAAACAAATAAAAGAAAATGCAGATAAAGCAAAAGTTCGAAACAAAAAAGCATTAAAACAAGCTAAAAAACGCTTAAAACTCGCAGACAAAGCAATGGGAAAAGGTGATGAAAAAGAATTTTACGAAGCCGTAGCAAAAGCATTATGGCAATTACTGGCAGATAAATTGAACATACCTATTGCAGAACTCACAAAAGATAACGCTACAACCAAGTTAAAAGAACTAAACATAAATGAAGATTTAATAAAAGATTATTTCGCACTGATAGAGGATGCTGATTTTCAGAGATTTGCCCCTGAAAACCTAAAAATTGAAATGAAAGATTTTTATAAAAAAGCAACAGATTTAATAATTAAAATGAATCAAAAACTTGGATAATTATGAAAAAGATAATCTTTATAATAAGCTCAACAATATTATTTGCAATAAACACACAAGCAGAAAATAATCAAAAAGTAATAAAAACTTTATTAGATAGTGCCAATACTGCTTACGTGCAAAAAAGATATGATGCTGCTGCCGATTTTTACAAGAAAATATTAGACCTTGGATACATTGCTCCCGAAATTTACTACAACCTTGGAAATGCTTACTTTAAGCAAAATGAAATAACCAAAGCAATTTATTATTATGAAAAAGCACAAAAACTTGCTCCCAACGACAAAGATATAAAATACAACTTGGAATTTGCAAACCAATATATTACCGACAAAATAAAACAAGCACCACGGTTCTTTATTGTTAAGATAGTATATAAAATAGCCGATTTGTTTACTACCAACGGCTGGGCAATTTTAGCATTTACATTATTTATAATTGTATTATTGTCATTATTAGCATTTTTATTCACCAAATCAATATCTATAAAAAAGGCAAGTTTTTACATAGGTGTAATATCGTTAATCTTTAGCATCACAAGTTTATATTTATCATATTTGCAATACAATAGATATGCAAGGTCTAACGAAGCAATTGTGTTTGCACCCACTCTTACACTCAAAAGCAGTCCCGACGAAAACGGCACAGACCTTATGATAATTCACGAAGGACTAAAAGTAAGTGTTACAGACAGTTTGGACAACTGGTATGAAATAAAACTTCCTGACGGAAACAAAGGCTGGACAGAAAAGCAAAATGTAAAAAGAATATAAACTCTGTGGCGTCAAAATGCGGTATATACATCCACATACCATTTTGTAAAAGCAAATGTTTTTACTGTGACTTTTATTCTACTGTAAATACAAAATATAAGCAAGATTATGTAAATGCAGTACTATCCGAATTGAAAATACGTAAAAATTTCTTGCAGTGCAAGCAAATAGAAAGTATTTATTTAGGAGGAGGAACACCGTCTATTCTTTCTGTTGAAGAGATAGAAAAAATTATTTTGGCTATATGGAATAACTTTGAGATACAAAAAGGTGCGGAAATAACAATTGAAGTCAATCCAGATGATATTACACCAGAGTATGCAAAATCACTATTTGATATAGGAATAAATAGAATAAGTATTGGCACTCAATCTTTTGATGACAAAGCTCTAAAATTTTTGGGACGCAGACATAATTCCAAACGGAATTTACAGGCAATAGATTATTTATTGTCAGCAGGATTTAACAATATATCCATTGATTTGATTTACGGCTTGCCGCTACAAGACATTAATTATTTACAAAAAAGCCTAAACACAATAAAAACCTTGCACATTAATCATATATCGGCATATCATCTTACAATAGAAGACGGAACCGTTTTTGGCAAATTACAGCAGAAAGGTAAAAAACTTATAATAGATGATGATAGAAGCCAAGAAGAATATTTTTTTGTGATAAATACATTAAAAGAAATAGGCTTTGAACATTATGAAATATCAAATTTTGCTCGTAACAAACAATATTCGGCACACAACTCCGGTTATTGGTTTGGTATGGAATATTTAGGCCTTGGACCTTCTGCTCATTCATATAATAGCAAAATAAGGTGTTGGAACACAAGCAATTTATACCACTACCTAAATAAACTAAAACAAGGAAAAACTCCTTGTTACGGAAACGAAAACATTACAAAAAACACAGCCTACAACGATTATATAATTACAAGAATGCGAACATCAAAAGGCATTAATACGAAAGAAATAGAATCCCAATTTGGCAGCAAATACTTAAAAATTGCAAAAAAAGCAGTAGCAAAATATTCTCAAAATCCCGAAATATTGCTAATCAATAACAATAACATTATTCTTACAGACAAAGGCTTGTTTCTTTCGGATAGCATAATGCAAGATTTTATAATAGTATAGAATAAATTTATAAAAAACATTGTAAAACTGTTTTTTGTATATAAATTTACAACTAAAAATATAAACATCACATGTCAGACATAAATGATATAATCAAAGAATTGATAAACTTTAGAGACCAAAGGGATTGGAAACAATTTCACGATAGTAAAAATTTAGCACTTGCATTGTTTATAGAAGCAGCAGAACTCAACGAACTGTTTTTATGGAAAAATGGCAAAGATGCCGAAAATATAGAGACGGAACTTTTGGCTGAAGAACTTGCAGATGTACTGTCTTATGCTTTTTTGTTGGCAGAAAAACACAATTTGGATATTAAAAAAATCGTTTTAGATAAAATAAAGAAAAATGCCCAAAAATATCCCGTTGAAAAAGCGAAAGGTTCAAATAAAAAATATACGGAGCTGTAAAGTTATGAAAAATATTTATCCCTCTTTTTTCTTTATTATACTTACATTTTTGCCATTCTTAATATTTGCACAAAATAACAAAGAAAATATGCCATTGGCAAAAGATTGGAAACACATAATTTCCTTTGTAGAACAAGACAACTTGAGCAAAGCATTCAAAGCACTTGACAGTCTTGATAATTCGGTCAAGCATGCTTATGCCCCACAATATTACATTATGAAAGCCGTAGTATATTTTGATGTGTTCGAAAGAGACAGTATGGCAAAACTTCCCGGAGATTCTTTACTTGATTTAGCTTATGGCAATATACTCAAAGCTATTGATACCGATACAGATTCCGTTTACAAACAAGTTATTACAAAATTATTACTTCGTGAAGGTTCTCATTATTTGTATCAAGGTGTAATAGACTTTAACAGAAGAAATTACCAAAATGCCCTACATTCTTTTCGTCAAGCAGAGAAAATAAATAATCATCCTTTCATCAATTTGGAAGATACCATACTATATTTTACCATTGCACAAACGGCATTGAAACTTAAAGATACTTCATTAGGGATTTTATATATAAAAAAATCGTTGTGGCACAATTACGCTTCTCCTGATATGGTAATATTATTAGCAAATCATTATTTAACACAAGGGAAAAAAGATTCGGCTCTCATTACTCTTACCAAAGGGTGGCAACTTAATCCCCAAAGCAAAGACATTATGAACGAATTGGCTAACTTTTACCTCAAAGAAAAAAATTATCAGGAAGCAAAAAATGTATTATTAACCCTTTCAAAACAAGACTCTTCAGATGTTATTATGTTTACACTCGGAAGCATCTTTGACTATGAAAACGATGTGAATAAAGCGGAAAAATATTATAAAAAGGCAATAAAGACAAATCCTAATAATAAGGATGCATTATACAATCTGGGATTGTTGTATTACAAACAAGCAATAGATTTGTTAAGAAAAAGTAATGATAAAAAAACAAAAAAAAAGGCACTGTTTTTGCTTGATAATTCGGAAGATAACTTGTTGAAATATTTTAATATTGATAAAAGCAACCAACCTGTAATAAAAATGTTAGTAAGCATATATAAATTAAAAGGTAAAAGACGAAAAGAAAAAGAGTTCTCAAAATATTTACAATAAAAACTTTACAGATATGAAAAAAATATTTGCTTTACTTGGACTTGTCGGTATAATGCTTACATCTTGCCAACCTGACAAAAATAATGATAATCCCGATTTATCTTTAAGGAGCAAACTGGTAGATTATTGGAAATGCAATGAACAAAGTCAAAATTTTAAGGGTAATGCAAAATCTTATTACACAGTAGAAATATTTGCTCACGAAACGGATTCTTCAAAAATATGGATAGATAATTTTTATAATTTGGGATATGGCAAGAAGGCAAAAGCAGTAGTAAATAGTAACTACACAATCGATTTACCTACACAAATGATAGATGGTTTTGAAATACACGGACACGGCAATATCTCTTCAAACTTAAAAACAATATCTTGGCAATATATTACCAATGACGGCAATGGCCTTATAGATTCTGTAACGGCAACTTATACTCGTGAATAATATTGGTTTTAATGAACCAGTGTGCCAATATGTTCTCCCATTTTTACAGCTGTTTCAAGACCTTTTTCAGTATTGGCTACCAAATCACTATCGGGAACTACTTTACCGTGTTGAAATAACAATACCACAGTAGAGCCTCCAAATTTGAAATAGCCTTTTTCTTCACCTTTACACACTACAGGATTTTTGTATGTCTGCACTATGCTACCTACCATTGTGGCTCCCACTTCTGCCATAATATATTTACCAGCCCAACGATTACGAAGCAATGTATATTCTCGTTTGTTTTCGCAAAATAAACGAACTTTTTCACGTAGAGCAATAGGTGAAACGGAATAATAATTGCCATTTATTTTTTTAGTCTTTAACACTTCTGACGACAATGGGAAATGAAAACGATGATAATCGTAAGGACACAGCCTTAACACATACATTATACCATTTTTGAATTGTTTTGCCAAAGACGAATCTTGCAAAAAAGAATAAACATTAAATTTTTCTCCTTTTATAATAAAATCATTTTTGCTTATATTTTTATATACTAACATTTTACCGTCTCCAGGAGATACTATTGCATATAGTCCTGTGTCAATCGGTCTGGCTTGCGGTTTTAATTTGCGAGTAAAAAAGTCATTAAAGCTTTTGAAATTAGTATCTTTCACTATTGACATATCAATATTAAACTCCTTGATAAAAGGTTTTATTTTTGATTTAGAAGCGGGCTTGTCCATTTTGTTGCCATACCATTCGGATATAAATTTACGTTTTAC
The DNA here is from genome assembly GCA_964421355.1 of uncultured Bacteroidales bacterium. Taxonomy (GTDB): domain Bacteria; phylum Bacteroidota; class Bacteroidia; order Bacteroidales; family JALTDM01; genus JALTDM01. The sequence continues at coordinate 266 of CAYQWX010000009.1, read as the reverse complement.
CAAAGCATCTAATGCTATTTCTCCTACGGGATTGGAATATAGCCAACGCAACCAAAATTCTGCCGCCACTTTTTCTGTATCTAACTTATTTGTATGTCTATCCACAAAGATTATAGGAGTTTTGTTTACTGGAGCAAATATTCCAATAAGAATAAGTGCTATTAAAAGTCCTCCAAATCCGTATTTGATTTTTTTCCACATGGCTTGTTGTTATTTACAAAATATTTGCCAATTGTTCTTTTATTTGTTCCAGAGCATCTTTTTGT
>CAYQWX010000008.1:0-51114 GCA_964421355.1 uncultured Bacteroidales bacterium | reverse complement strand
AAAGAAAAAGTTTCAGGATTTGCAGCTCATATAGAAATAACAAATTATACTTTAAATAACTCTTTTGAAACTGCTCCTGTAAATGAAAACCAAACTTTTTTACCACTTATAAAAAATATACCGGAAGTAAAGCATGTACAAATTTTTGCAACAAAATCTGGTATAATAAAAACTCCTTATGATTTTCAAGGGATAGTACTAAAAGGAGTTGGTCGGGATTATGATTGGTCTTTTTTGAAAAAATATATCAAGAATGGTACAATCCTGCATTTTGATAAAAATAAAACATCAAATGGTATTGTCATTTCTAAAAAAGTTGCAAATTTATTGAACTTACAAGTAGGAGATAAGATTGTTATTTATTTTATACAAGATCCGCCACGTTTTCGCAAACTTACTATTCGTGGCATATATGATACTGATTTTGAGGAGTTTGATAAGATGTTTGCTTTTGTTGATATTCGTCATATTCAAAAACTTAACAACTGGGAAAAAAATCAAGTGAGTGGATTTGAGGTGATATTACATGATATAGATGATTTGGATATAGCCAAAAATAAAATAGATGATTTTGTTGCTTCCAGCATTCAGCCTGACGGTTCTTTATTACAAGTTAAAACGGTTAAAGATATGTATCCATATATCTTTGATTGGATAAATTTATTTAATACAAATGTTTTTGTAATCATAATTTTATTGCTTGCTGTAGCTTCTATGAACTTAGTGTCCGGGCTATTAATAATGATACTTGAAAAAGCAACAACTATTGGTGTGTTAAAAGCTCTTGGGGCACAAAACAAAAGTATAATTCGTATTTTTGTAAATGTTGGTGCCATTTCTGTACTCAAAGGAATTATTATCGGTAATGTTTTAGGGATAGTATTAGTATTATTACAAGCTCAAACCCATTTAATCCATCTTGATCCTGCTACATATTATGTGGAATATGTTCCCGTTAAATTAAATTTATCGTATTTAATTCTTTTAAATGTAGGGGTATTTATTATAACAACACTTATTCTTATTTTACCTTCATTGTTAGTTGCCCGTATCCAACCTGCAAAAACCATAAAATTTAACTAAAAAACGAGAAATGGTTAATTAAAAATAATTACCTTTACAACCCGTAAAAAAATAAATTAAAATTATGATTAAAAAAAGTTTTTTGTTATTAGTAGTAGCATTTAGTTTGATTGTAAGTCAGCTAAGGGCTGATGAAGGAATGTGGCTTTTGTCTCTTATAGGTAAGAACTACGAACAAATGAAAGCTGAAGGATTTATGTTAACACCGCAAGATATTTATAGTGTTAACCATTCTTCACTTAAAGATGCAGTTGGGGCATTTGGTAATGCCAAATATGGGAAATTTGGATTCTTTTGTACTACAGAACTTATTTCACCTAAAGCATTAGTACTTACTAATCATCACTGTGGTTATGAGTCTATACAGTCAGAAAGTACAGTAGATCATGACTATCTTAAAGATGGATTTTGGGCATATAGTATGGATCAAGAAATACCTATTGAAGGGCTAACTATTTCGTATTTAGTTCGCATGGAAGATGTTACCTCTAAGGTATTGGCTAATGTTACGGATAAGATGAGTGAAAGTGAAAGGGAAGCTGCAATAAAAAAAGTTGCAGATAAATTAGTAAGAGAAGCTACAAAAGGTACAGATTATATCGCTCATGTAAAAAAGATGTTTGAAGGTAATCAGTATTTTCTTTTTGTTTACATTACTTACAAAGATATTCGTTTAGTAGGAGCACCTCCTTCATCAATAGGTAAATTTGGTGGAGATACGGATAACTGGATGTGGCCTCGTCACACAGGAGATTTTTCTATGTTTCGTGTATATACGGCACCTGATGGCAAACCAGCTACGTATTCAAAAGATAATGTACCACTTAATCCAAAACATTTCTTCCCGATATCTCTAAAAGGTGTAAAGAAAAATGATTTTGCAATGATTATGGGCTTCCCCGGTTCTACAGAAAGATACCTTACTTCTTTTGGAGTTAAACATGCTTTGGAAGTAACAAATCCTGCAACTATATCAATTAGGGACAAAAAATTAGCCGTAATGCGTAAATACATGAATGCAGATCATGCTATTCAAATAAAATATGCTGCCAAATATGCAGAAACATCTAATTATTGGAAATATTTTATAGGACAAGACAAAGGAATTAAGAGACTTCATGTAATAGAAACAAAACAAAAACAAGAAAAGAAACTTACTGATTGGATAAACCAATCTACAGAAAGACAAAAAAGATACGGTTGGATTTTGGATACAATAGCAAGTTATTATGATAAGAATGTTGAGCATGATTTAGCTAAAACATATTTATATGAGGCATTGTTTCAAGGTGCGGAAATAATTATGTTCCCGCTAAAGTTTTATCAATTTGAGAAACTGTTGGAAAACAAAGAAGCAAATCAAAAAATAATAGAAGAAACAGCAAAAAAATTAAAAAAAGAAGCTAAAGAATTCTATAAGGATTATGATGTAAATGTAGATAAAGAAATATTTGTAGAATTAGGACAAATGTATCTTAAAACATTACCTGATAAATACCAACCTGCAACATTCTTAACAATAAAAAAGAAATATAAAGGGAACTTCTTGAAATTTGCAGATAAGGTGCTGTACAAAAAATCTATGTTTACCTCTTTGGATAAAGTTAATGCATTTTTAGATAAACCTGATGCTAAAAAACTTAAAAACGACCCTGCCTTTAAATTAGCAAATGATGTAATTAAACTGTATTTTGAATTTGGAGGAGACAAACCTGATGAATTCAAAAAAGCAAGAAGATTATTCTTGGAAGCTTTAATGAAAATGGAAAAAGATAAATTATTCTATCCTGATGCAAATTCTACTATTAGATTGACATATGGACAAGTAGAAGACTATTATCCAAGAGATGCAGTGCACTATAATTATTTCACCACATTAAAAGGAGTAATGGAAAAAGAAGATCCAAACAATCCCGAATTCATAGTTCCTAAAAAGCTTAAAGAACTTTATGAAAAGAAAGATTATGGACAATATGCCGATGCAGACGGAACAATGCATGTTTGTTTCTTAACAAATAATGATATTACAGGTGGAAATTCCGGTAGTCCTGTTCTTAATGCAAAAGGAGAACTTATAGGTGCTGCTTTTGACGGTAATTGGGAAGCTATGAGTGGTGATATTGCCTTTGAACCTGAATTACAACGAACAATTGTAGTAGATATACGTTACATATTGTTTATTATAGATAAATATGCAGGTGCAAAGAACCTTATCAACGAAATGAAATTAGTTAAATAAAAATTAGTTTTTTCTTTATGAACATAAAGGGCTGCTTGAATGTAAGTAGCCCTTTTTTATTTTAGATGTATTTTTAATGTGTAAGTAAAAATTATTTTATCTTTGTATCTACAATCTATCTCATTTTTATAAAATGGTTGAAAAAAATCAAACTCGGAAAAGGAAACTCTTTCGTAAAATAAAAAAATATAAAGTTTATCTAATAATATTAGGTGGTTTTTTTGTGTGGATATCTTTATTTGATTCAACCTCCCTATGGCGCATATATGATTATAAAAAAAGAATAAAGAACTTAAAGGAAGAAAAATTGTTTTATCTTCAAAAGATAGCGGAAGATTCAATAAAACTTGCCAATATACGCTCCAAAAGAAACATTGAAAGATATGCAAGAGAACGGTATTTTATGAAAAGTGATGATGAAGATGTCTTTGTAATTGTTTCTAAAAAATAAGTGTTATTTTTTCTGTAATAAAAAAGGCACTCCTTTTGGGAGTGCCTCCTATTTTTCCCTATATTAAATTAAGTTAAAATAATTTCATATCGTCTAATACTTTCATAACTTCTCTTACGGAATTATACGAATTTACTAAATTATCTTTTTCTTTTTCATTCAATTCAATTTCTATTATTTGTTCTATACCGTTTTTACCAAGTTTAACTGGTACTCCCAAATAAACATCTTTAAGCCCATATTCTCCATCGAGATATGCACATGCAGGTAATATGCGTTTTTGATCTTTTACTATTGATTCTACCATTTCTGCAACAGCGTTTCCAGGTGCATACCAAGCGGAAGTTCCTAATAGATTAACTATTTCTCCACCTCCTTTCTTTGTGCGTTCTACTATTTTATTTATAGTTTCTTCATCCATTAATTGAGGCAGTGGAATACCAGCTATTGTTGTATATCTTGGCAATGGAACCATAGTATCACCATGTCCACCCATAAGAAGTGCTTGAATATCTCTTACACTTACATCCAAAGCTTCGGCTATAAATGCTCTGTATCTTGCTGTATCTAATACACCAGCCATACCAAACACTTTGTTATGAGGCTTGCCTGATGCCAATGATGCTGCATAAGTCATTACATCTAGAGGATTTGATACTATTAATATTATTGCATCTGGAGAATGTTTTGCTACGTTTTCGGTTACTGTTTTAACTATGTTTGCATTGATAGAAATTAAATCATCACGACTTTGTCCAGGTTTACGAGGCACTCCTGCAGTAATTACTACAACATCTGAATTTGCAGTTTTACTATAGTCATTTGTTATTCCTGTTATTCTTGTGTCTGATAAACGTATAGGTGCTGCTTCCCATATGTCTAAACCTTTACCTTCTGCCAGATTTTCTTTTACATCTAATAAAACAACTTCATTTACGGCTTCGCGTTGTGCAAGAGCATCCACTACGGTTGCTCCTACGTTACCTGCTCCAATTACTGAAACTTTTGACATAATTTTATGATTTTTTATATTATACCTTTTCAAAGATATACATAAAAAATGAAACATATAGAGTTATAAAATATTTTTATTTAATAATTCTTTGAAAAATATTTTTTATATCAATAAAAAAGGGAGAGCGTTTTGAATCTCTCCCTTTTTTACTTTTTTATGGTTGTTGTAATTATGCTTCTAAATTAGCTTTCAGAAATTCTCTATTCAATTTTGCGATATGTGCAATAGATACATTTTTAGGACATTCTACTTCACAAGCACCTGTGTTTGTACAACTTCCAAATCCTAGTTCTTCCATTTTAGCTATCATAGCCTTAACTCTCTTTTTAGCTTCAACTCTACCTTGCGGTAGGTATGCCAAATGTGATACTTTGGCAGCGACAAATAACATAGCTGATGAGTTTTTACAAGTAGCTACACAAGCTCCACATCCAATACATGTTGCAGCATCCATTGCAATATCAGCATCTTCTTTTGGAATCAAGATATTATTTGCATCTTGAGCGTTTCCTGTATTTACGGATATAAATCCACCTGCTTGCAATATTTTGTCAAAAGCACTTCTATCTACTACTAAATCTTTTATTACAGGGAACCCTTTTGCTCTCCATGGTTCTACCCAAATAGTGTCACCGTCTTTAAATTTACGCATGAATAATTGACAAGTGGTTACATCTTCGTCAGGTCCATGGGCTCTTCCGTTTATGTGTAAACTACACATTCCGCAAATTCCTTCCCTACAATCGTGGTCAAAAGCTATTGGCTCTTCACCCTTTTTTATAAGTTCATCATTAAGTTCATCTAACATTTCTAAGAAAGAAGCATCTTCAGGAATATTTTCTACATGATAAGTTTCAAATTTACCTTTTGACTTGCTATCTTTTTGTCGCCATATTTTTAATGTAAATTTCATATTTCAAATATTTTATAGTTATTTTTATTTATAACTTCTAGTTTTAACTTCTATATTTTCGTATTTTAGAGGTTCTTTGTTTAGTTCTGGTTCTTGGTTTTCTCCTTTATATTCCCATGCAGCAACATACATAAATTTATCATCTCTACGGAGTGCTTCTCCTTCTTCTGTTTGGTATTCTTCTCTAAAGTGTCCTCCACATGATTCTTCTCTATTTAATGCATCATAAGCTATTAGTTCTCCTAATTCTAAAAAGTCTGCTACTCTTCCTGCTTTTTCCAGTTCTTGATTAAAAGATTCTGCGTTTCCCGGAACTTTTACATCTTTCCAAAATTCTTCTCTTAGAGCTTTTATTTCTTTTATTGCAGTTTCCAACCCTTCTTTATTTCTTGCCATTCCAACATAATTCCACATTATTTTACCAAGCTCTCTGTGAAAATGATCTACAGGTGTTTTTCCGTTTACACTCATCAAACGGGATATTTTATCTTTGACATTCTTTTCTGCTTCATCGAATTCTTTAGTTTTCATATCTACTTTTGGGTTATAGATTTCGTCTGCCAAATAATTTTGTAAAGTATATGGTAACACAAAATATCCGTCTGCAAGACCTTGCATAAGAGCAGAAGCTCCTAAACGGTTAGCTCCATGGTCAGAGAAGTTTGCTTCTCCTGCAACAAATAATCCAGGAATATTACTCATTAGTTCATAATCTACCCATAAACCTCCCATTACATAGTGAATGGCAGGATAAATCATCATCGGATGTTCATAAGGATTTACATCAGTAATTTTTTCATACATTTGGAATAAGTTTCCATACCTTTCTTCTATTTTTTTCTTGCCCAAACGTTGTATTGCATATTTGAAATCAAGAAATACTCCATTGCCTGACGGAGCCACTCCATAACCTGCATCACATCTTTCTTTTGCAGCTCTTGATGCCACATCACGAGGTACTAAATTACCAAAAGCAGGGTATCTTCTTTCCAAATAAAAATCTCTGTCTTCGTCAGGAATATCTTTTGCTGTTTTCAATCCTTTTCTTATTGCTTCTGCATCTTCTTTTTTCTTAGGGACCCATATACGTCCATCGTTACGCAAACTTTCGGACATAAGGGTTAATTTTGATTGAAGTGCTCCATGTTGAGGGATACATGTTGGGTGTATTTGAATAAATGCAGGATTTGCAAAAGCCGCACCTCTTTTATATGCAGCCCAGGCAGCGGTACCATTTGATCCCATTGCATTGGTTGACAAAAAGTAAACATTTCCATAACCACCACTAGCAATTACTACTGCATGTGCTCCATATCTTTCTATTTCTCCTGTAACTAAGTTTCTTACAATAATTCCTCTGGCTTTACCATCTACTACCACTAGGTCAAGCATTTCCCGTCTGTGGTATAATTTTACCGTTCCTGCTGCTATTTGTCTGTTTAATGACGAGTATGCTCCCAGTAGCAATTGTTGTCCTGTTTGTCCTTTTGCATAAAATGTTCTGGATACAAGCACTCCTCCAAAAGATCTATTGGTAAGATAGCCTCCGTATTCTCTTGCAAAAGGCACTCCTTGTGCTACCGCTTGATCTATAATGTTCGGACTTAATTCTGCCAAGCGATACACATTTGCTTCTCTTGCCCGATAGTCTCCTCCTTTTATTGTATCATAAAATAGACGATATACTGTATCTCCGTCATTTTGATAATTTTTGGCAGCGTTGATTCCTCCTTGTGCAGCAATACTATGTGCTCGTCTAGGACTGTCTTGATAACAAAACACCTTTACATTGAATCCCATTTCTCCTAAACTTGCAGCAGCTGAAGCTCCAGCAAGTCCTGTTCCTACAACTATAATGTCAAGTTTTCTTTTGTTGTTTGGAGAAACAAGTTTTTGAGTTTCTTTATAACGGGTCCATTTTTCATCTATTGGACCTTCTGGTATTCTGGAATTTAATTTTATCATATTATTATTTTTTTCAGGTTAATTATTTAAGCAAAAAATAAATAGGTATTATAGAAAATCCTATGCCAATTATTATTGCATAAGCGTATGCAAATCCTGTAAGTATTTTTCTCCATTTGTCATCACTCCAGCCAATAGTTTGGAATGCTGACCAAAAACCGTGAGAAATATGATAAGCTAGGCCAATAATTGCAATTATATAAACAATGCTATATAAAGGCATGGAAAACAATACACTTACCATTGCGTAAGCATTTTCCATTTCTTCTCCATTGTAAGTTATGGAATCTAATCCTCCAAATTTTAATTTCACCCAAAAATTTATGATGTGAAGTACCAAAAATGCCAAAATGGTTAATCCTAATATAAACATATTACGAGAAGCCCAACTAGATGTGTGTCCAAGTTTTTGCATGTGATATTTTTGTGGACGCATCGTTTGGTTTCTCAAAGTAAGAATAGTTGCTAAGATAATATGAATGAGAAATCCCAATGCTAATATTGGCTCCATAATTCTAATAAATGGATTTGTTCCCATAAAATGGACTGTCCTGTTGTACAGTTCTCCTGTGTCATCAAATACCAACATTAGATTAGCCGTGAGATGCACTGCTAAAAAAATAATTAAAAAAAGCCCTGTGATACTCATCCAGAACTTTTGCCCGACCGTAGTCTTTGCAATAAATTTCGCCATATCAAATAATTTTTTATTACTTTTACAATACAAAAAAAGTATTTTTTTGCAAATATAAGTATGTTAAACAATTAATTTGTATTAAAATTTTGAATATGGATAATTATAATCGCATAAAAAAAACGTTAAACTCCTTGCAGAATAATAGTATTGCAATTATTTTCGGTTCTTGTAAAAAAAAGAGAAATGGAGATAATTTTTATTATCCTTTTAGACAAAGTTCAGGTTTTTATTATCTTACAGGAATATATTATCCCGATTCGTTGTTGGTATTGGAAAAAGATAGTTCAGGGAAATCAAATATCCTATTATTGATATATGAACCTTCTGCAAGGGAGAAAATATATGCAGGGTATTTCCCTTCTCCGAATGATATAAAAAGTAAAACAAAGCTTTTTGATGAGGTGGAATACTTAAATAATAAAACTCATCATATTATTTTAGAAAAAATAAAATTTTATAAACATAAATATGTATATAATGAGGATGATTATTATGAAAATATGTTTTTTAATGATTTAAGAAACTATATATTAAAATATAATCCTTTTGATTTATCCGATTGGCTTACAAAAATGCGATTGATAAAAACTGATGACGAACTTGATTTAATACGAAAAGCAATAGATATTACATTGGATACATTAAAAAATGTTGCAAAAAACATACAGGAGGGTGAAACGGAAAGAGATTTATATGCTTTATTACATTATAATTATTTGAAAGAACCTGATACTTTTACTTCTTTTGAGCCTATTGTTGCTACAGGTAAAAATGCAATAACATTACATTACCAACAACATAATGGTAAATTAAAAAATGGAGAATTGCTATTGATTGATACTGGTGCAGAATATAAGGGATATGCAGCAGATATTACCAGAGTTTTTCCTGTAAATGGTCATTTTTCTGCACAACAATTAAAAGTTTATAATGCGGTATTGGAAGTGCAAATAGAAATGATAAAAAAATATAAACATGGTACTACCATTAACGAATTAAATATAGAAGCAGATAAGCTAATGTGTGAGCAATTAGTTAAGCTGGGATTATTGAACAAAAAAGATTGTTTGTTGAATGAGAATAAAATAAAGTATTATTATCCTCATGGACTTACCCATTTTTTAGGCTTAGATGTTCATGATGTGGGAGATAAAAACACCATACTTAAGCCTGGAATGATACTTACTTGTGAACCCGGATTATATATACCTGAGTGGGAGATGGGAATAAGAATAGAAGACGATATCTTGATTACGGAAAACGAACCTGTAAATTTGTCTGAGAAAATACCGAAATATTATGAAGATATTGAGAAATTGATGATTGAATAAAAATAAATTTCAAAGCTCAGGGATTTTCTTCGTTTTAAGCTGTCGGGGTGGTGAGATTCGAACTCACGACCTCTACGTCCCGAACGTAGCGCGCTAACCGGACTGCGCTACACCCCGAAAAAGTAAATGCAAAATTAATAGTTTTTTGCAATCAAAATATTACTCTATGTATATTTTTTTGCAATTATCTTCCTGTTTTTTGTTTATGTATTTCAAAATATTTTTTTGCTTCAATCATATATTTTTGAGCAAGTTGATTATTGCCTTCTTTTTGTGCTTTTATTGCTGCTTGATAGTATGTAACGCCAAGATTGTAATATAATGCCACATCTGAGGGATTGGCTACTATTGCTTTTTTGGTGAAAAATACCGATTTTTCTACATTGCCAAGCAAACCGTAAACTACTCCTAAATCTTTGTATAATAATGTGTTGGTGGTGTCATATTTATATGCTTTGGTGAGATAGTATAAAGAGGAATCAAGTTTGTTTTTGAAACGACCATAAAAATTACCTGCTTTGCCTATAAAGAAACTTTTTTCTTTTGCAGGGACATATTTCATTTGTTCCAATTCTTTTGCAATTTTTATTTTGCTATCTATGTTAAATGTGTCTTTGTCATAATTGAACATTATTTGCATATTATTATATACCTTATCGTACAAAGGGTTTATTTTTAGTATTTTTTTATAATATATCCAGGTGGAGTCTATTTGTCTATTGTCTTCATAATAAGCATTTCCAAGCAGAATAAGAGCATCTATATATTTTGGGTGTATTGAAATTGCTCGTTTCAAATATCTTTTTGACTGTGTAAACATTTGTTTTCTTATGTCAAAATTAGGTTCGTTTTTGGCACTGTCTATTAGCACACCTCCTGCTGAAGTGTTACTTTTAGCACTATCATAGGATGTTTTTACATCGTGTGTAAATAGTGTAAAATCATTATACCAATCTTTATTCCTACTAATTGTTTTTATTGTAGATAACAAGAAGATAGTAAGTAAAATCCCTTTTGTAACTTTTTCGTTTTTTATTTTTAGTAAAAAATATGCTAATATGATAGCAAATCCAATAGAAGGGGTAAACATAAATCTCTCGTTCATAAATACTCCTACAGGAAATAATAAATTGGATACAAGGAAAAATGTTGTATAAAAGAATATTATGGCAAAAGAAATTATTTTATTCTTTTTTAATAAGTAGAGTGCTAAAATTATTAGTCCCAAGTTTATTATTATTGAGAAAATGACTAATGGATTTGAAAAATCTGTAAGGTGGATATGATAAGGGTAATAATCATAGGTAAGAGGATGTGGGAAAAATAGTAATTTGAAATAAATAAGAAATGTGAAAAAGATTGTAGCAAATTTTTGTGATACCGTGGAATGCAAAAACGGATTATTCATCAATTCTGCAGGAATATTAGATGTAGGTAAGCCAACTATCTTTATACGTATAATTAAATATACGAGTGTGAATAAAAATAAAATAATAAAAGGGATTATTTGTTTTCTTATGTCGCTTTGTATGTTAAATAACCATACGGAAAAAGGTATTAGAAACAAAAATGTAATAGCAGTTTCTTTTGATAATAATCCTAAAAATAAGGAAATAGAGGATATAAAAAGGTAATACATTTTTCCATCTTTAAAATATTTGATGTAATAATACATTGATAATAAGGCGAAAAGCAATGATAAAATCTCATCTCTTCCTTTTATGTTTGCAACTACTTCTGTGTGGATAGGATGAAAAAACCATAATAATGTTGCAAGTATTGATATTGTAAGAGGAAGATTAAAAAATGTTTTTGGAGTAGGAGGCGATGCAAATAGTAGAGATAATACAATGTATAATAGAAATCCTGTTGTTATGTAAAGTAAAATGTTTATAAAATGACTTATGTGTGGATTTTCTCCAAAAAGTTCATATTCCATAGCAAAAGTTACTACGGATAAAGGTCTGTATCTACCACCGCTTACAAGATTTTTCTTTTTGCCAAAAAAACCGGTAAAAAATTCAGTAGATAATATTTTAGGGATACCTTTTATACCTTTTTTTGTAAACTGATTTTTAGTTATAACAATTGCATCGTCCAAAGCATATTTGTTAAAAATAGTATTTCCATAAAGAAGAAATCCTGATATAAAAAGGATGAGTAAAATTTTTTTATTGGTAATAGCCATTTTATTATTATTTGTATGCAAATGTATAAAAAAGCAGAGATACTAAAACAAATAATTCTTATTATATTCCTTTATAATTTGTGTCTTTAAATTTGGCAAATGGTTCCACATCAATAGAAGCAAAATCATTGTTCAAATATTTATAATATCCGGCTACGGCAATCATTGCAGCATTGTCGGTAGTATATTTTCTGGGAGGAATAAATGCATTTAAATTCATTTTTTTTGCCATTGTTTTTATGGCATTTTGCAAACCGCTATTTGCGGATACTCCTCCTGCTATTGCTATGTTTTTAATACCTGTTTGTTTTACGGCTTTAGTAAACTTATCTATAAGTATGTCAATGATTATTTTTTGGGCAGATGCGGCTATATCTGCTTTGTTATTTTTTATGAAATTACTGTCTTCTTTCATCTTGTCTCTCAAAAAGTATAATACAGAAGTTTTGAAACCACTGAAACTATAATCGAGTTTTTTGATGGAAGGTTTGGCAAAAGAAAATGCCAGTTCGTTACCTATTTTACTTAATTTATCTATTTCAGGACCTCCTGGATAAGGTAAGTCAAGCATTTTTGCTACCTTGTCAAAAGCTTCTCCTGCGGCATCGTCAATGGTGCTTCCCAATATTTCCATTTTTAAGGGAGCTTCTACTTTTACTATCTGTGTATGTCCTCCCGAAACGAGCAAACATAAAAAGGGGAAATCAGGTATATCTCTTTTATCATCATCTTCTACAAATAAAGAAAGTATATGACCGTGTAAGTGATTGACTTCTACCAAAGGAATATCCAAAGATAAGGCAAGTCCTTTGGCAAAAGATACTCCTACAAGCAAAGAACCTAATAATCCGGGACCACGTGTAAAAGCAATAGCATTAATATCCGATTTGTTTATGCCAGATTCTTTTATTGCAGCATCTATTACAGGTACAATATTTGACTGGTGTGAACGTGATGCCAATTCAGGAATTACGCCTCCATATTTTTTATGAACTTCTTGAGAAGCAATCACATTTGAAAGTAATTTTTTGTCTTCTAATATTGCGGCAGAAGTGTCATCACAGCTACTTTCTATACCTAAAATTATAATTCCCATACTTTGTGCTTTTTACATTTTTTCGGGGACATCTATTCCAAAAAGTTCTAGTGCGTGTTTTATATAAGAAGCAACTAATTCAGAGATATATAATCTTGATTTTTTTAAGGAGTCATCTTCCAACTTTAAGATAACATTTCTCTGATAAAACTGGTTATAATCTCTTGCCAGTTCGTAAATATAATTAGCAATTACAGCAGGGTTGAGAGTAACCGATGCTTTTCCTATTATAGATGGATAGTCGTATAATGTTTTAAGTACTTCACGCATTGGACCATCTAACTTTTCTAATGAGTAGTTTTTTATTCCAAGGTTCTTTGCCTTGTTTAGAAGTGAAGAGATACGTACGTAAGTATATTGTATAAATGGTGCGGTATTTCCCTCAAAATCAACAGATTGTTGCGGGTTAAATAACATGTCTTTTTTAGCATCTATTTTAAGTATAAAATATTTTAATGCTCCAAGACCTATGGTTTGATATATTTTTTCTTTTTCATTATTATCCAAATTATCTAATTTGCCAAGTTCTTCTGCTTTTTCTTTGGCTTTTTCTATTACTTCTTCTATAAGATCATCTGCATCTACTACTGTGCCTTCTCTTGATTTCATTTTTCCTGAAGGAAGGTTTACCATTCCGTAAGATATATGTACTACTTTATCGCCTCCCAGTCCCAATTTATTAAGTATTGCTTTCAATACCTTAAAATGATATTCTTGTTCATTGCCAACTACATACATGTAATAGTCAGCTTTATAATCATTATCCCTTATTACAAATGTGCCTAAATCTTGTGTGATATATACACTTGTTTGGTCGGAACGCAAAAGTAGTTTTTTATCCAATCCATCTTCTGTCAAATCAACCCACACCGAACCGTCGGCTTCTTTATAAAATATTCCTTTTTTAAGACCTTCATATACCAATTCTTTACCTTTTTTATATGTTTGACTTTCATAATAAATTTTGTCAAATGATACCCCCAACTTTTTATATGTTTCGTCAAAGCCCTCATATACCCAATTGTTCATCATTTCCCAAACCTTTATTACTTCTGGGTCTCCAGTTTCCCATTTTTCTAATAATTTTTGTGCTTCTTTTATCAAAGGTGCTTCTTTTTTGGCAATATCTTCACTTATACCGTTTTTTATTAACTCTTCTACTTGTTTTTTATATTCCTTGTCAAATAAAACATAAAAGTCTCCTACAAATTTATCTCCTTTCACACCTGCATCTTCAGGTGTTTTACCTTCGCCCCATTTCATCCACGCGAGCATAGATTTACATATATGTATTCCTCTGTCATTCACCAAATTAACCTTTATTGCATTTGCTCCGGTAATTGTGAGTATTTTATACATGCTTTCTCCCAGCAAGTTGTTGCGTATGTGCCCAAGGTGCAGAGGTTTATTTGTATTAGGAGAAGAAAATTCAAGCACAATTTTTTTGTCTTTATATTCTCCAGAATATACTCTGTTTATAGCCGTTTCCATAGCAAAAGACTTCCAAAACTCATCAGACAAACCAATATTAAGAAAACCTTTTATTACTTCAATAGTTTCTGCTTCTTCCAACTCATTTACCAAATACGTTCCTATTTGTTCTGCCAATATTTCAGGTTTTGTTTTAGCTATTTTTACGAAAGGAAAAACATTTATACTAAAATCTCCATTAAAGTTAGGGCGGGTTCTTTCTATCTTTACATTTTCAGGATTTATTGTTGTATTATATTTTTCTTTAAAAAATTTAACTACATTATTTTTTATCTTTTCATCTATATTTTTCATAAGAAATATATTTTTATTAACCTGCAAAAATAACTTCTATTTTACTAATATCTACAAGTAGAGGTTAAAATATTTAAGTAGCCAAAAATGAAATGGAACAATAAAAAGTATTATTTTTGTATCAAACTATAAAAAGTTGTAATCAATATGGGTTTATTAGACAACAAAGTTGCAGTAATAACAGGTGCGGCAAGAGGAATAGGTAAGGCAATTGCATTAGCCTTTGCAAAACAAGGAGCAAATATAGCATTTACAGACATTGCGGAAAATGAAGATTTTAAACAAACGGAAGTAGAACTTAATGCTTTGGGAATAAAAGCAAAAGGATATGTGGCAGATGCGGGAAATTTTGAAGCGTCTCAAAAAGTAATAGAAGAAGTAATAAAAGATTTTGGCACTGTTGATGTTTTGGTAAACAATGCAGGAATTACCAGAGACAACCTATTATTAAGAATGACAGAAGAACAATGGGATTTGGTAATAAAAGTAAATTTGAAATCTGTATTTAATATGACCAAAGCAGTACTGAGAACAATGATGAAAAATAAATCAGGTTCGATAATAAACATAAGTTCTGTTGTTGGAGTAGCAGGAAATGCTGGACAAGCAAACTACTCAGCTTCCAAAGCAGGAATAATTGGTTTTACAAAATCTGTAGCAAAAGAACTTGGTTCTCGTAATATTCGTAGTAATGCAATTGCACCAGGGTTTATTATGACAGAAATGACAAATCAACTTCCGGAAGATGTGAAAAAAGAGTGGTATAAAAATATTCCTCTTGGCAGAGGTGGAAAACCGGAAGAAGTTGCTAATGTTGCAGTATTTTTAGCATCCGATTTGTCTTCTTATGTTAGTGGACAAGTAATAAATGTGTGTGGTGGTATGCAAACCTAACCGAATTATTTTTTAATGACAGAATTATATTGTATTATAAAAACAGCAGAAATGAAATCAAAAAAACAACAACTTGGTCCTATTGAAAGATTAATGGGGTTAAGATATAAGGCTCATCCGTGGCATGGAATTGATATAGGCGAAGATGCTCCTGAAGTAGTAACATGCTATATTGAAGTAGTTCCTACGGATACAGTAAAATATGAGGTGGACAAAAGAAGTGGATTTTTAAAGATTGACCGACCTCAAAAATTTTCGAATACTGTTCCTGCATTGTATGGTTTTATTCCTCAAACATACTGCGGAATAAAAATAGGAAAATTTGCAGCGGAAAAGACAGGAAAAACTAACATAAAAGGAGATGAAGACCCTTTGGATATATGTGTGCTTACGGAAAAAGAAATAACACATGGAGATATTCTTGTGAAGGCAAAGCCAATAGGTGGATTAAGGATGTTTGATAAAAATGATGCCGATGATAAAATAATAGCGGTATTAAAAAACGATGTGGTATATGGAAATATAGAAGATGTTAGCGAACTGCCGGAAGGTGTAATAAACAGGTTGAAACATTATTTTTTGACATATAAAATGTTGCCGGGAGAAGTTCCTACATCTGAAATAACACATGTGTATGGTAAAGAAGAAGCCTTAAAGGTTATAGGGTTGAGCATAGAAGATTATCAAGATAAATTTGAAGGATTGAACGATATTGCGAAAATCTAAAAAAAATATTAAGGTTATGCTTTCATTTTAAAAAAAGCATTATCTTTGCACTCGCATTTAGTCAATGTTCATTGACCGGTGGTGTAACAGGCAACACGTCTGATTTTGGTTCAGAAGAGTCCAGGTTCGAGTCCTGGCCGGTCAGCAACCGCAGCAAAGTTTTTTTCTTTGTTGCGGTTTTTTGTATTTGTTTTTTTACTAACCTATAAAATTTTATATTATGAAAAATGGTATCCTAAAAGGGAAAAAAGGTATAATATTCGGAGCTTTGGATGAAAATTCCATCGCTTGGAAAACTGCTGAACGTGTTTTTGAAGAAGGTGGCGAATTTGTATTAACAAATGTTGCTACCGCTGCAAGATTTGGGAAAGTAAAAGAACTTGCGGAAAAGACCAATGCTACTTTTATTCCCGCTGATGCTACAAATATGCAAGACCTTGAAAACTTGTTTGCAGAAACCCTTAAAATATTTAATGGCAAAATAGATTTTGTACTTCATTCTATAGGAATGTCATTAAATATTAGAAAGGGGCTTCAATATCAAGAGCTTAATTATAATTATTATATGAAAACTTTGGATATTTCTGCAATATCTTTTCATAAAATAATGCAAACAGCATACAAAATGGATGCAATGAATGAGTGGGGTTCAATAGTAGCACTTACATATATTGCAGCACAAAGAATATTTGACGGCTATAATGATATGGCAGATGCCAAAGCATTGTTGGAATCAATAGCAAGAAGTTTCGGTTACATATTCAGTAGAGATAAAAAAGTTAGGGTAAATACTGTTTCTCAAAGTCCTGTGCAAACTACTGCAGGAAAAGGAATAAAACAATTCGGGTCATTATTTGATTATGCAGAAAAAATTTCGCCTTTGGGTAATGCAGACGGTTATGATGCTGCTAATTTAATAGTTATGCTATTTTCGGATTACACAAAGAAAATAACCATGCAAAACATCTATAATGATGGTGGTTTTTCCTCTATGGGAGTAAGTAAAAACTTTTTTGAAGATTAAAAAAAAATTATTGCTATGGGAAAAACAACTTACCTTACGAGGAGTGGCTATAATAAGCTTAAAAAGGATTTGGAAAAATTGTTGGAAGAACGTCCTCAAATATCAAAGCAAATAGCAGAAGCAAGAGACAAAGGTGATTTGTCCGAAAATGCTGAATATGATGCGGCAAAAGAAGCTCAGGGAATGTTAGAAATGAAAATTGCACAAATCCAAGAGATATTAAGCAATGCACATATTATAGACGAATCACAAGTAGATACTTCTAAAGTACAACTCCTAACTACCGTTAAACTTAAAAACTTGAAAACAAATACCATTATATCTTATACCATAGTAAGCGAAACGGAAGCTAATATAAGAGAAGGAAAAATTGCAATAAATACTCCTATTGCAAAAGGTCTGTTAGATAAAAAAGTGGGAGATAAAGTTCAAATAAAAGTACCTTCGGGAGTATTGGAATTTGAAATATTGGAAATATCATTATAAAAAATATTTATTATGGGAAATAGCATATTTTCAAAAATTGTTGCAGGAGAAATACCTGCATACAAGGTGGCTGAAAATGAAAAGTTTTTGGCTTTTTTGGATATATTCCCGCTTGCTAAAGGACATACATTGGTTATTCCAAAACAAGAAATTGATTATATTTTTGATATAGAAGATAACTTGCTTGGAGAATATTCAGTATTTGCTAAAAAAGTAGCAAAGGCAATAGAAAAAGTTATTCCTTGTAAAAGAGTTGGTATGGCAGTTGTTGGCTTAGAAGTGCCGCATGTCCATATTCATCTTATTCCAATCAATAATGTAGAGGATATTAATTTTGCAAGACCAAAATTAAAATTGACAGAGCAGGAGTTTACAGAAATAGCAGAAAGAATACGAACACAATTTGAAAAAGATAATCAATAAGGATTAAAATTAAGTAGATAAGTAAGAATAAATTATAAGGAGAATGTTTTTTAAGGTATTCTCCTTATTATTTATTAGAACACTACAATTTTATAACTTTCTTAATAGTAGTATTATTCCCATTGTTAATTTTTGCATAATATATGCCAGGAACTAATTCAGATATATTTACAGTTGTTATTGCATGTGATTGTAATGGTGTTGTTTTAATAAGTTTACCTGACATAGAAAATATTTGTATTTCAGCATTTGCTCCGTCGTTATGAACAAATAAAGTGTTCTTTACAGGATTAGGCCAAATGGTGTAGTTTTCATTAATGTCGGAGTTTAAATGGGGGACAAAGCCTAATTTATATTTTATTCTTTCAACAAACTCTTCTGGTGTAACAACTATAACATTTGTATCCAACTGATCTACTACGGCTTTCACATCAGACATTGTCCTGCTCCAAGCATGTACTACTACCAGACTATATCCATCGGGAGAATAAGCATTGGTTGAGGCATTATTCAAAGCATTAGATAAGGAAGACACGTCTTCAAATCCGTCCCAAAAGTTATAACGGGCTCCAATTACAGGCTTTCCGTTTACAGTATAAATGGCTCCCTGTAATGCAGAATAATTGGAGTAATCATAGTAAAAAATAGCATCAATATTAGGTTGCTGTAAAAAAGGTAGCATATATGTATCATCATAATTTGAACCTAAAATATTTAATATTCTTAAATCTGCTTTTTGCATGTATTCGTTTAATAAGGTAGCGTATGAGTTTAAATCTAGATATTGGTTCGGGAATATGTATCCTGTTCCTGATGCAGATGCAACAAAATTATCTTGTTTGTTGGGAGTGTTGCTGGCATGGTCATAATAGTATTTCATTACTGTAGGCATTAGTTCCGATAGAGCAGGGGTAATGGTCCATCCCATATTACAGCATCCTCTATCTGATGAGCCGTACCAATTGGGCTGAGAAATAAATTCATTGATTAGCCAATTTAGATTATCTCCATCGCTCATTAGGAAACATACGGTATGTACATTGTCTGCCAAGATTACTGAATCTGGATGTGTGTGTTGTTGGATGTTTGCTTCCATGTTGGAAAGTAAAGATAGATTGCGTATCCAATCAGCAGCATGTAATGCTACTCCATAATTTGAGACTTTAGTTATAGTTTGATATTCGTCATCTCCCCACCCAAATATTACGGCATTATTCCCCAATCTGTTTAGAGCACTATCCACAAGAGGATTGTCGATAGATTCATAAAATTGAAAAGCATTAGCCATTATTGAATAATCTCCTAGATATAAACTTTTTTCGTGTTTTTGATAAGCAGCAACTTTTGTACTTAACATATTGCCATAGTTATCAAATAACCAGTGCTCTCCTAAATTTCTCACATCATATTCCAATGGAATTCCTAAACTATCCATTAAAGAAACTAAGTCGGGTGTTATTGCAATTTTGTTGTTATGTAGGGCACAAGCACTAATTGCTACATTTGTAGAGCTGTCATTTACATTACAAATATAATAACCTCCTATGCGATTCTTAAAATGAGCAATTAGACCTACAAAATTAGAATAATAAGTATTCTTAAAAACAATTCCATAGTTTTCGGATAAGTCTTGCATACAGGTGTCATATCCTCCTCCCATATGAATGTAAATTTCAGGTTTTTCCTTAGCCAACATGCCTTGTAATGTTAAAATTGCTAATATTTGACCATCAGTCATGTTAGCTAATCCTACTAAATAAACGGTATCTGGAATATGAGAAACAGGATAAGGACTTCCTTGTACTCTTGAAGCTTGTTGTGCATAAGATATTGGTATGATTAACAAGCTATAAATGTAAATTATAATTTTTTTCATAATAAATTTTTTTACAAATATAATTCAAATCCAAAAGATGTAGAAATATAAAGTTGTTGATTTCACTAAAATTATATTAATAAGAATATAATATTTAGATATAAAAAATAGATTCCATAATTATATGAGAATGAGTATAAAATTGTAATTATTACAAAAATACTTAAATGTAGTGATATTTGTTTAGAAAACTAACTTTATCTTTGTGAGTACAAAACTAAAAAAATAAAAAACTATGGAAAAGATTTTAATAGGACAAAAGTTTCCTGAAATTGAAGTGAACACAACACACGGACCAAAAGTGTTGCCAAAAGATTATGAAGGTAAATGGTTAATTTTATTCAGTCACCCGGCAGATTTTACTCCTGTATGTACTACTGAATTTGTGGCATTTCAAAATCGTTATGAAGAATTTAAAAAGTTGAATGCTGACTTATTGGGATTATCAATTGATCAAGTGTTTTCACACATCAAGTGGACAGAATGGATAGAAGAAAATATGGGAGTAAAAATTGAGTTTCCAATTATTGCTGATGATAGAGGAACAGTTGCTGACGAACTTGGTATGTCAATGGAAGGTTCTACCGTTACAGTAAGAGCTGTATTTTTCATTGACCCAAAAGGAACAATTAGAGCGGTTATTTATTATCCACCTGAATTAGGAAGAAACTTTGATGAAATATTGAGAGCACTCAAAGCATTGCAAGTGTCTGATGCTAATGGTGTTGCTATGCCTGCAAATTGGCCAAATAATGAGTTAATCAAAGACAGAGTAATAGTGCCGCCTGCTGCTACAGTAGAAGAAAAAGCATTGAGAGATAAGCAAAAAGCTAAAGGTGAAATAGAATGTTATGACTGGTGGTTGTGTCATAAAGAGTTAGACTAAATCGGTTGAGTATAATAATTGTAAATTATACATAAAAAAACAGGCTGCTTAATTAAGCAGCCTGTTTTTTTTATGTGGATTTTTAGTTTGTATTATTTTTATTTAACAATAATAGTTCCTTTATATATTTCATTATCTACTTTCACTACATACAGATATGCTCCTAATGGTACTGTTTTGCCATTATAAGTTCCGTCCCATTGATTTTCTTTATCCATATATTGAGCACCAGTACCTTCAAAATGGAATATGATATTCCCCCATCTATTATATACTTCTACAAGTACTTTTTTGTAGTGTTCAATGTTTATAATTTTCCATGTATCATTTTTCCCATCATTATTAGGAGTAATAATGGTAGGAATAGTTAAAGGTAATTTTACTTCTATGGAATCTGAAACAGAACAATTGTTTACATCAGTAACTGTTATTATATATGTGCCTGAAGTTTCTATTGCCGATAAATCTTCAATAGTTGCTCCCGTATTCCATAAGTAGCTATATGGAGATGTTCCTCCGCTTACTGTTATGTCAATATAACCCAAATGGTCGTTGCCGATGGTTACTTCGTCAGTAATTATGATTGGATCGGGCATAGTTATTGTTATATCTTCCAGAGTATCTTGGCATCCGTGTGCGTCTGTTATTGTTACGCTATAATTACCACTTGTAGTAGTCTGTAATACGGAAGATGTATCTCCATTACTCCATTGATAATGCATAGGTTCTGTCCCTCCTGTTATTGATAGAGTAATAGATGCAGTATCATTGCCACATAATATAGAACTTACATTATAATTTGTTTCTATTTGCTCAGGCTCTATCAATGATGTATCCATTTGGAAGTTACATCCATTAGCATCTGTAACAGTAACACTGTATTGTCCTGCACATAACCCTGTTATTTCAGAGGTTGTTGCATTATTGTTCCATAAATAATTGTAAGGAGCGGTTCCTCCACTTGCATTTATATTTATACTACCATCACAATTTCCATAACAAGTTATAGGTTGTATAGTTGTTACACCTGTTAATTCTGCGGGTTCCGTTATAGTTACTGTTTGACTTTCGGAGCAGCCACCATCGTCATATATCACTATGTTATAAGTGCCTGCATTAAGATTTGTGAAAGTATTGGAACTTGTAAAATTACTTCCTCCATCTATGCTATATATTAATCCGCTTCCTGTTGCATATATTGTAATACTCCCAGTGCTTTCTCCAAAGCATGAAATGTTGTCTACATGTACACTATCAATATTTAATCCATTAGCATTATTAATATCTACATTTGTTATATCGGAAGTACAACCATATTGGTCTGTTACGACTACTTGATATGTTCCTGCATTCAATCCTGTAAAATCTCCTGAATTGGAAAAGGTATTTCCACCATCTATAGAATATTGATATGGAGATGTCCCTCCTGTTGCAGAAATATGGATTTCTCCATTGGGATTAGTACAAGTAGTTACATCTGATGTGGTTACGGATACAGATGGTTTTTCGTTAAAGGTAACATTTACATTATCTGAAGCTGAACTGCATGATGAATTTCCACTGTATGCGGTTAATGTAAAAGTAACTGTGTGTGTGATGTCTGCTGGACCTGGTATATAAGATGCATTTAATGAATTGGCATTTTGGATAGTTCCCGTACCATTAGATGTAGTCCATTGTACTGATGAATAATTAGTTGCAGAACCTGTTAAATTTACGGTATCTAATCCGCAAATATTAATATCATTTCCTGCATCTACCGAAGGAGTAGGAACCACATATATTGTTTGAGTTTGGCTGTCGAAACAAGCACTGCTGTTTCCCACGGAATAAGTTATATTTATATTCCCTGATAGACCGGAAGGATTAAAAGTGTTTCCAGATACTCCCTGTCCTGTGAAGTTTCCTCCTCCATCTCCTGTTATATAATCGGATAATGTTATACTTGAACCTGATTCGCATACTGTATCAGGTGGATTCCAAGATGCATTCCATGTATTTGATATAGTTACGGAATGTGAGGAAGAACCTGTACAATGATGAGCTCCACTACCTTGGTTATCCCAAGTATATGTTACCGTATAAGTTCCAGGACCAACTACAGAGGGGCTAAATTGTGCCGGTCCCCAACCAGCTACGCCTGTAATTCCATTTGTAGGTGTACAGTCCCAAGAAAAAGTACCTGCAGGGTGCACAGGACCTTGTGTTTGAGAACCATTGGTAAAAGACCCAGAAGATAAAACAGTACCATTACCGTCATACACAAGCCAACTCATTGTGCCATCATTATCTGTCATGCTCCATGTGTAATTACTACTTGGATCGTATAATGCTCCATTAGGATAAATAGTTAATCTATCTGTGGTAACATAGGCTTGATAGAATGCGTTACCGTCTTCATATAAAGTTATTAGATTATCATTTAGGTTCCCTTCAGAACTTGCATCTATATTAAACTCAAAGAATAATGAAGGGAATGCAATTCCGTTACCACCATATGTTGTATCTGGCATAATTATAATGTTAGCATCACTACAATTCATTGTAGCAGGTAGATTTATGAAATTTACATTAGGGCAAGGAGGTGTTTCAAAAGTTATAGACCAACTGTTTATAGTACCGGAGGCTCCACTTGAATTATCTATTACATGTAGTCTCCATACTCCATTAGGATTAAAGTTATGTAAAAAATCTGGTAAATTTTGTTCTGGCAAAAATGTGCCATTAAAAGGTGCTGCTCCTGATGTAATACTTGTTGTGGCAGTATTTGTAAATACAGTATTAGAATAATTATCTCCAGAACCACCGTTATTGCCTGATAGTAACCATGAGCTATCATAAAACTCCAAATATATAGTGAGGTCTGCATCGTATGAATGGCTAATGTTTATTTGCACACTTGCTACCTGTGATACAGGATTTAATCCTGTTACATTTATTTCGGAATATGCTCCTGTTGAATTATTGTCAGGAATAGATACCGCATTATTATTTGAGAATGTTTGAGCTTTTAATGTAATAGCCCATACTCCGAATAAAATCAAAAGTATATTTCTTTTCATAGTTTAATATTTTATTTATAATGACAAATGTTTAATTTTTTCAAATTTTTCAGGATTCTTTTTTATCCATTCTTGCTTTGCTTGATAATAAGTGTCCAAATCTTTTTTGGGATTACCGGTGTCGTGATATCTTGGAAAATCATCGGGTACATTGTTTTCTTTTCTATATTCTTCGAGATGCTTTAAATAATAAATTTTTTCTTGTAATGGACTCGTTCTATTTATCTTTTTTGCTTCTTTCTTATCTATTTTAATGTTTTTTTGTTTTACTGATGGTGGAACACCTGGTTTTTGAGAGTAACTTTTAATGCCTATAAAAAGCATTAATGTTAAAAATATCCATTTCATGATTCTTTTTTTTGAGGTTTTTATTGACTTTGCAAAAATAAAAAAAATATTTCAATTATATAATATGAAATTTTATTTGATATAAATTATTTTTCCATAACCATTAATTGTTTTTATTTTAGGATTTGATAATATTAACGGAATTTTTTGTCCATTTATTTTTGCAATAGGTTTATAAATATATACACCAGATGGTACTTTTTGGTTGCGTGTGTTTGTGCCGTCCCAATAAACATTAGTTATGTTTTGCCCTATATATACGGGATATTGTTCTGTTAAATTTATTTTTTTTATGAATTTACCTGATATTGAATAAATGTTTATATAAAATTCGTCGGGTATTTGAGTGCCTGTTAATGAGAATGCAAAATAAGTTTTATTTTTAAATGGATTGGGATAACAATAGAAATTTGATATTCCCGCTTCGTTTTTTACGGTGAAATGAATTTTATATGGTTCTAATCCAGATAAATTACCGCTTTTGTCTTTTGCATAAACTTCCAAGATATATGTGCCGTCAGATAATTTAGGAGAATATAGTGCAATGCATTTGTTTGATAAATAGTTAGTTGCAGGATAGAAATTTATAATATCGTTACCTTCCGGTGATTTGAACCATATACGTATAATGGTGTCAGACTTTAACGGATAAAGATAAATTTCAAATAAAGAAGTATCATTTAATAAAAAGAAGTTATTATCATCCGTTAATGATATTTTGATATTGGGATGAGCCGATACCGTTTCATAGTCAAGTATGTGTCTGCCATCAAAAGTTACATCCAGTAATGGATTGGTTTTATCCGGATATACATAAAAATGTGTTTCTGCAATATTATTAAAATGGTATTGTTCAGGTTGGTAATAAGTTCCAGTTTGTGAATTTATAGGATTGTATTCTACTTTTAATGTGTATTCTCCCAATAATAAAGATGTATTTAGAAATAAAGTGTCTGATAATATATCTCCTGATGGATGAGGTCTTAGTTTTTTTTCTTTTACAATGTGGGTAATGTTATCATTTCCTGTAATATAATATCTTACAACTAAGCTATCCATATCTTTTTGACTTATATTTTCAGTAGTTACCGAGAATATAAGTGTATCTCCTTGTTGTATGCTATCTTTAGGGAAATAAAATCCTTTTGGAGGATTAATTGCTGTTTCTGGTGCTTCGTCATATATTACTTGCCAACGTTTTAGTTGAGAAGGTGTTCTATTTGATGTGTCTGCTGTGAATAGCTTAAAAGTGTAATATGAAAAATCATTTTGTAGCGGAAATATGGTATCAAAAACAGAAGCTGTTTGCCAAAGAATGGAATCGTTGTTGCTTATTGTTTGTGAAAATGTAAGACTTGTAGTGTCGGAATGTGGATAGCTCAAGTCTTTGTATCGCCAGTGTAGAGATGAGATGTTGGAGGCTGGTCCGATAGGCGTAGATTTTATAGTTCCGTAATAAAAGGTTTGAGGTATTGTATAGTTTAAGGTAATAGTATCTGTAGTAGTGTTGCCTATGACTCGTTCACTTATAGATGAGTTGCCTTTTTGTGTAAAGTATATATATGGATGGTTGTCGGGGGTTAAGCGGATATTATTGTCGCCGAGCATTTCCAATGCTTGATAAGCTATTTCTGGCCATTCTTGAAAATGTCCGTTTTTCCATGAATAAATTAAAATATAATCTCCTTGATTAATACTGTCTATAAGCATTGTTGCCATATCTGCAAGAGAGACAGAGTCTGTAGAAAACACAAAATATTTATCCGGTCTGTTACGACTTGGACATTGGGGGTAATTTCTTTGTCCGTAATTTTGCTTATCTGATGTCCATGGCTGTAAAAAAGAATGATCAACAATTGCTACTATTATCGCATCCGCAGGTCCACAGCAGGAATAATCGCCATTTTCTCCTATATAATACTTTATATTCTGAAAGTCGGAAGTAGATGGTGTTCCTATGTCTCTACAAAATAATGAAATAGGTGCTTGTGTGTAATCAAATTTTCGTTCGGGTCGATTATAGCTAATAAATTTGTATTTGTCTTTTTTGAACTGGAAAAAATGTGCTTGAGACCAACCATGTTTGTTTTTAATGTAAATAAAAGAAGATTCTTTCCAAGAATAACCGTCAGATTTGCCTACACGCCAATAATATACAGTGCTATCGGACAAGTTGAATGGTAATGTGTAATATGCCACTCCTCCGGGAGATAAATATGTGATATGTTGATGTAGCATTGGACTATTGTAATAATCGGTAGTATCTATTTGGAAAATAATGGTGTCGGAAAAATTAAATGGAGAACCGCTACAAGCTTTTAATGTTACCGTGTCATAAGGGTATATTGCATATTTGTATGGCCATACGGGATAAATAAAATTGTTGTAAACATAAAAGTTTATACAGGTTTGATTGTTTTGTTCATTATATTCGTCTATTTGATTTATCTGGTCGGCATATAGGCATATCCTATTTTCTCCAGCTTGATTGTTTGGGGTAGAAGGTAGCTTTATGGAAATAGTATCTTTATAAAAACAGCCATTTATTAACAAAGGTATTTGGTAGGTGGTATCATTTATTGTTCGGGAAATTTGTGTGATGAATGTGTCGGTAAAAGCCCTGCCCTCATTTGTTACTACAAAGTTTAAATTAAAGGTATCTGTAATATTTGTAATTATAGAAGGTGTAAAAGAGATTTCATTGCTATGAATTAATAAATCAGGTTTTGTGAAATAATTAAGTGTTATTAAAGGGTCTCCATGCAATGTTAAGTCAAGTACTGTTTTAATTGTGTATGGATTTGTAGTTCCTTGTGATATGTTGTATAAAGATTTTTGTATTTGTTGGCCTATTGGGTGTCCATAATTATAATAGGATATTTGTTTGTATAGTTCTGTGCTATATGCATGTAATGCAGAAGGATAAGCAATGTCTGAACTTGCCTCAAAGGCTATTGCACCTTTTTCTTGAGCTAACACCCATTGTTCGGGAATGCGTTGTGGTGGTGGTAGATGTATGTCTCCGGTAAGACAAGAATTGGATATAATAAATGGATATTTGCCTGAATTATTGTAACTGTTTGGAAAATCTATGCTTTGGTCAAAGCCTGATGATGATCCGTGTCCGAAAAAAGTTAATAATGTTATACCGCTATCTATTATGCTTTTAATAGAGTCGTATGCCGAAGAAGATATGGGTAAAGATGAATTTTTGATGAATGTATATACATGACCTCCAAATAGAGTATCTTCTATTATGGTTTTGTATTGATTTAAGTAAGAAGCAAATGTTTGTTGTTGACTTTGAGTGATGCCTCCACCAAGGTGTAAGACATGTTTCATCCATTCAGATTTTGGAGCGGATTCATATTCTTTTACTTTTTGCAAATAAGTTATTACTTCTTCGTTAGTGTTTGCAGCAAGTCTTCCAATGGGTATTTGAGGATAATAAATGTTTGTGGTAGATGTATCCAGTTGTGTTGTGTATAAATTATCTGAAGAAGGATCTCCGAAAGTTGGGACAAGGTTTTCTTTATAATAATCGGGATTTGATTTACTTAGATAATTGTGAATAGACTTGCCGATTAAAAATACTGCTTTGGGTAAAGTGTCATAAGTATAATATATTTTTTGTAGGAAGTTTTTTATTGCTAAGGGGTGTTTTTTTATTCCGTAAGCAAATTCGTCATAAAGTTGTTCTACATCTACTAATAACACATTGTATCCTTGTTGTTCTCTGTAATTTTTATATTCTGTAGCAGAAGTCCATAATTTTTTATTGGTAATAAAGATTAAATCATAATTTAGAGTGTTAAAGTAATTAGTCATAGGAGCTTGTTCTATGTGAGTAATTTGATGAATAGCTGAAGTGTTTGCAATGTAAATGTGATGGCCGTAATTTGTTGGAGGCAATACAAATTTATATTCATTAGTTGATGTATGTATTGGAGTGTATTTTTGTCCGTTTTTGTAATCTAATATTATGGGTGTATTGCCACCGTCAAAATCTGAAATTGTTACTGTTAATGTGTCTGTATGAGCAGGAATGATAAAATTAGTTTCTTGCTGATTATCAAAGTTCAAGTTCCGTTTATAAGAGATTTTTATGTAAGATACTGCTTGGCGGTCTATTATAGAAGAGTTGTAATCTGCAATAAATCTAAAAGTATAATTATTTGCTGAAAGAAAATTTATTGTTTTTCTCACAAAATTGTATCCATAAAACAGTGTGTCTATTATTTGTGTATTATTTAAGTAAACTGTAGTATGGTGTGTTGCTGCTGATATTACATCACTTGCAGGAGTGCCAACAAAACATAATTCAATTTGGGCAGGAGTATTTATTACTGGATTTTGTAAAGAAATATGTTTTTCTATATAATGATTGTTGTAATATGTTGAAGCATCAAACCAACCTTCACCTTGTATATATGTTGCTATATTTTGTCCTGTATAGTAATGTCCAGCATAGGAATAAATATTTTGTGAAACACCTGTGTTTATTATTGCATATGAAGTTGAGTTTGTATCATCTATGATTGTATAACGTAATTTGGGCGAATTGTCGTTTTGAACAGTAAGGAAGTATGTTGCTGTGTCGTTTATTAGACTTACATAAGGATTGGTTTGCTGGGAAGGTTGGTTATATAATTTTTTATCAAAAAAACCATCGTTAGGTTCAGCATAAAACTCTATATAGTCATTATCATTAAATATTAGGTCATTTTCTCCTTTAACATATATAGGGATTTCATTTCCATTGTGATATATTTTTATGTTTTTAGGATTTATGCTTCCTGCATTTATGCCATTGTTTAATAAGTTTGCTTTGGAAATGCGATAAATTCCTTTTTGAGTAATAAAAAATTTATAATAAGTTTGGTTATAATTTATCCACTCATTTTGTGCTTTTAAAGATATGGATACAATTAAAAATAGTAGTGTTGTAAATGAATATTTTATATACTTTATGTTATTTTGCCACAACAATTTTCTTTGTTTTGTTTTGTCCTGTTTCTACATCTGTTAAAGAAACAATATACATTGCAGAAGGATTGTTTCCTATATTGATTGTTTTCCTTTCAATAGGTTGATTTTGATAAATTTGTTTTTGCAATATTATTTTTCCTGTAGCATCAAAAACTTTTAGTAAATAAGTAGTTTGGACTTTGCCATTTAATTCTATACTTATGTTTTGATTATCATTTCCTAAAATGTTAAAATCAAAATTTGCAGTTTCATTATATTCTCCAAAGCAAGTTGCACTTTGCAATCCTAATTTTGTTGTTTTTCCATTGTAGTCGGTTTGTGTTAATTTGTAATATGCTGGAGTATGGTCAGGAAAATCTACATATTCATATTCAAGGAGTTGATTTGATTGTCCTGCTCCTGAAATGGTGGTAATAGGTTCAAAATGAACTGCGTCATAACTTCTTAATACGGTAAAATAATCGTTTGATATTTCGCTTGCCGTGTGCCAAATAAGTCTTATGCTACCGTTTTGTTGGCATTCAGTTTTGTAATCTGTTAATTCTACAGGCAAGGGCATTGACTCGCTTCCTAATGTTACAAAAACATAATCAAGTATTGAACTTCTCAAACTTTGTGTGATAGGCACAGATGAACCGGAGTTGTTATCAGGCAACGGACTCCAGAATTGTGGACCCGGTGTTCCGTTCCAAGACTCTTGTGTCCATTGATACATAATAAGTTCATTTGCATTGTGTCCGTTAAGTTCCGGATTATATATTGTTTCCCAACGCAAATTTTTCCCAACATAATTAGATGACCCAGGATTTTCTATTTTATAATATCTAAATACACTTTGGTTTCCCGAATATGAACCTGTTCCATTTTGTACATGATGACCTCTTGCTATTTTAAGATTTGTGCCGCTTATTTGATCTACCAATGTAAGCCCAAGATTAGCAACATTACCGGAAGGATTTGTTCTATATGTGTAAATTTCTCCTGAACCTTGACCGTCGTTTGAGCCATCTGTAGATTTTAATCTATGAGTGGCATCTTCGTTTACAACTTGTCCTGATGATAGTAATTCAACATCATTATCTCTTAAATCAAAATCGCCTTGGTTGAGAGTTAAGTTATAACCTACTTTTATGTCTTGTGTTATATATACTCCTCCTGCACTGTTATTTACTGTTAGGTTTTCAAAGGTTGTTCCTGCGCTACCTCCTATTTCTTGCAAAGCTGAAGTGCCTATAAATTGCACATCTCCTGTAGAATTTATATTAGTAAAAACACTAGTACTACCATTATTTGTCCAATCTCCCGTAAGTTTTATAGTCCCTTCGTTATCTATTTCTCCCGCTCCTTCATTTAAGTATCCACCTTGGTTGTCTACATATATATAGCCTCCATTTGTAATGACAATTTTTGCAGCATTATTTCGTATTCCTTGGGAGAAAGCAAAAAACGGAATAAAAATGCTTATAAGTATGAATAAATTTGTTTTCATGATACCAAAATATATAGTTTTTGTATATCAAATACTCTAATTAAACACAAATGTAAATAAATTTTCCATATAATCATATAAATTTTTGATTAAGTGTTAAAATTAAAGGATAAAATAATCCGTATCTTTTCATACATTTGTGCTATAAAAGGTAAAGTATAAAAATGACATATCAAGAAAAATTATTTAAAAAAGCATCAGAAGAAAAATCTTTTGATTTAAAGCATAGAAATACAATAAAATTTAATATTGGAAAATATTTACAGTCTTTTGAAAAGGGGAAAAAGCAGTATAAAAATATAGAAGAGGTTAAAAAACTTGCATCTGAAGTAAAGAAAGATGTGTTGTTGAATTTAGATTATTATTTGCAAACATTTGCTAATAATTTTGAGGCAAATGGTGGAGAAGTTCTATGGGCTTATGATGTGGAAGAAGCAAATAGATTGATATTGGAGATATTAAGAAGGGAAAAAGCCGAGTTAGTAGTAAAAAGCAAATCTATTACTACTGAGGAATTGAGATTAAATGATTTGTTGGAGAAATATAAATATGAAGTTTTTGAGACGGATCTTGGAGAGTTTATTGTGCAAGTGGCAGGTGAACGTCCATATCACATAGTAACACCTGCAATGCATAAGTCAAAGGCAGATGTTGCCAAGTTGTTTAATGAAAAATTTAATACAAAGCCTGATGCTTCTCCTGAAGAATTAACGATGTTTGTTAGAAAATATTTGCGTAAGCGATTTATAAAAGCTGATGTGGGAATAATGGGAGCTAATTTTATATTACCTGATATTGGAGGTATCTCTATGACAGAAAATGAAGGGAATGGATTACTTACCGGAGCTTTTCCCCGTGTTCATATTGTTATAGCTGGAATAGAGAAGGTATTACCTTCGGTAAGGTATTTATCTGTGTTTTTACCATTATTGGCTACTCATGGGACAGGTCAATATATGAGTGTTTACAATACCATATATACAGGTCCGAAGCGGGAAGGAGAACATGATGGTCCGGAGAAAATGTATGTTATTTTGTTGGATAATGGTAGAACAGAACTTTATGCAGAAGAGGAAACTAATTTGGCTTTAAGTTGTATTCGTTGTGGTGCATGTTTGAATGTGTGTCCCATATACCAAAATATTGGTGGTTATACTTATGAAGTACCTTATACAGGTCCTATTGGATCTGTTATTTCACCTTATTATGAGGGTGTTAAGGAGTATAAACATTTGAGTTTTGCATGTACTTTGTGTGGGAAGTGTACCGAAACTTGTCCGGTAAAAATCCCTTTACATGAATTATTATTGCTGAACAGGAAAAAATTTGTTGAAAGGGTAGGGGATAGTTTCGTGTGGAATACAGGTATGAAAGCTTATGAATATTTAATGGAAGATAGGAAACATATTGATATAGTGAACGGTAATGTAAAAAACTTTTTTGTACAAACATTTGGTAATAATGCGTTAGGTAAGGAAAAAGAGCCTCCTAAATTTGCAAGAAAGTCGTTTGCCCAAGAATATACAGATAAAAAAAATAAAACTAAATAAATTAGATTCTTATTTTAGAATTGAAAATATATAAATGGTTGTAAGTTGGTAATACGTGCTTGGTAGATAATAAATACAATAACAACCACAGCTATTACTTTGGCGTAGATAGGAGAAGTTACGAAGCCATGTTGAAAAGAGTCTTTCCATTTATCAGGAAGCCAGTGGATTATATACCCAATAAGCATTATAATTAGAACAGATTTGAATCCCGATACAAAAGCAGGTATTATTTCAGGATGAAAATTGTGTAGTATTTGGTAAATTACTTGTGTGGCTTTTTCAAACGAATCTGCTCTAAACCATGCTCTGGTAAATGTGATAAAAACAAAGGTAATGGCTATACGCCATATATTTATAATCCAAGAGTTAGTATTTTCGTAAGGACTTATTTTTTTCCATAATTTGTATATTACCAATCCTACTCCGTTAAGTCCTCCCCACATTACAAATTTGAGGTGAGCACCATGCCACAGTCCTCCAAGTAGCATTGTGAGCATAAGATTTATATTGGTGTTTACCCATTTTTTGAATTTACTACTAATTTTTGCAAGCAACCAAAATAATACAACGCTAATAATGATAGTAAAAGTTACTATTTCATTTTTGGCTAACATGATTATTATAAACAAAATTATTGAACCTACTACATAAGAAGCAAAAGAACCTTGCCTGTTTCCTCCAAGAGGTATGTATAAATAATCTTTTAACCACGATGATAATGATATATGCCAGCGTTTCCAAAATTCTCCTACATTTTTGGCTTTGTATGGATAATTGAAATTTTTTGGGAGTCTAAATCCCATAAGTAGAGCTACTCCCGTTGCCATATCAGTATAACCTGAAAAATCTGCATATACTTGTAAGGAATAACCGAATAATGCAATCAGATTTTCTACTCCACTGTAAGACAATGGATTAGCAAAAACCCTGTCTATAAAATTTACAGCGATATAATCTGCTAAAATTATTTTTTTTAATAATCCGTTGAGTATTAGAAATATTGCTACTCCAAAATCTTCTTTAGTTAAGCTATAATCTTTTTTTATTTGGGGAATAAATTCTGAAGCTCTGACAATAGGTCCTGCTACCAATTGTGGAAAGAAACTAACATAGAATCCGAAATCAATTATATTGTCAAGAGGCTTTATTTTTTGTCTATATAAGTCAATGGCATAGCTCATTGTTTGAAATGTATAGAAAGATATTCCAACAGGTAAAAAGATAGCGGATATATCCAAATGAAATCCTAATAGCTGATTAAATGATTCTGCCAATACATCTTTTACAATAAAATGAGTACCAAACATTTGATTTATCACATCTACGGTGAGATATGCATACTTAAAATAAAATAGTACCGATAGATTTATAACAACGCTTAATAATAGTAATAGTTTTTTATTTATCTGTTTTCGGGAGTTATATATGTGTTTCCCGATGTAAAAGTCTGTAATAGTGGAAAATATCAGTAGAAAGAAATAGAATCCACTTGTTTTATAATAAAAGAATAAACTAATTATAAAAAGATACAGGCTTCTTAATAATTTTCTTTTGTATAAAAAGCTGTAGAAAGTAAGAACTATTGCAAAAAATATCCAAAAGTATAACCGTGTGAAAATAAGAGGAGCATCAGAATTGTAAAAAAATATATACTGTATGTGGCCTTTTATAGTGTTCATTTACAGCTCTTTGCAATGATGTGTTTTTAAGTATTTTGCATAACTTTTCATAAATGCAACAAAAAATAAATCACCTTTTAATTGGTATCCTTTAAGTGTAAAATGGATTCTATCATATCTCATCAATCCATTTCTGTACCAAGTTAATGATGAGCCATATCCTCCCATTATTTGTAATAAGTCCCATACCATAATATTTTGGTTGCTTGCCAAGTTTTTTATTGCTTTTTGTTGTAATAGAGTGTTTTTGTTAGGGTATCTTCTTCTGTAATAGTCATCATTGGGAACGGTAATTATTATTTTGCATTCGGGATTTACTTCTCTAACCCATGATATAAGGGAATCCAATCTGGATACATATAGAGACACATTAAATTTTTTTCCGTAAGCATCATTGGTGCCTAAGGAAAATATTGCTAAATCAGGCTTTAATAAACTTAACTGAGGTTTAAATAATTTGCAAGATAAAAACGAATGCGTAGAAGCCCCGTTTATTCCTATTACATTATATAATATGCCACCTCCTTTTTTATCTAATATAAAGCCATACAATGTGAATTTAGAATTT
The DNA here is from genome assembly GCA_964421355.1 of uncultured Bacteroidales bacterium. GTDB lineage: Bacteria > Bacteroidota > Bacteroidia > Bacteroidales > JALTDM01 > JALTDM01. The sequence goes on along the minus strand of CAYQWX010000008.1, from coordinate 16,348 downwards.
ATTGAACTGTCAGTTTTATAGAACTTAACATACAAAGTGTCTTTATAATTGTTAAAATCAACTTCTATATGATTTTGGGTAGTATCCAAAATTATTGTTTTACCATTTATTTTTGCTTTATAATTGCTTCCAGAACAACTATACATAAGAGTAACTTTGTCAAATGAAAAAGTTTCGTTGTCTTTTTGTGGGAAGATAGTTGTTGAGAATGCTGAGTCATAAGTAGTTGCAGATATTCCACCTACTCCTATAGTACAATTTTTTCTTATCTTAACATTTCTGCATACTGACCATTTACCTGAGTAAGTGCTATTGTAATATACGGGTGAATTTGTATGTGCAATTTTAAATGGAAAAACAAATCCTGCACTTCTTATTATTCCGTAAAAGTTGTTGTTTAAACGTTTCTTGAACTGTTCGGTATATATAGCCGCTTGTATGTGAGAACCTCCGAAATGGACAATGTTTATTCTTCCATTACCTTTTAGTATAAAACTATTTATACTGTCAAACAAGTTGTTCATATTACCTTTCTCGTATTCCAAAATATTATTTGATGTATCTACAAAATAAGGGACTTTTAACTCCAAAGGATAATCTTCTATTTGTCCTTGCATAATAAAAGAGAAACAAAATAAAAAAACACTTATACCGCCCAAATACATTTTCATTATGTGAAAATAATCTACTTTTTAATTTTAATAATTTATGTTGATGTGTTTGGTTTATTGTTTTTTAAGTTAGCTATTAATACATTTGTAAATGTAGTCGTATCAAATGGTGTATAAAGTACACTGGAAAAATAATTTTCCAATTCCATAAATTTTTCTTCGTCATATTCTTCAATAATAGCAACGATATTTACGTCTAAAAATGATTTATTTATTTTTCTCAAATTATGGATAAAATCTTTATATTTTTTTGTGCTGTTTTTCAGTAGTTTTATTTTTATTATTACTAAATTGAAAAATATTCCTTTTTCGTTGTATTTTTTTAATTCTGTTTCTCCATTTTCTAAAACATTGGGTAGCCAATATATTTTATAGTTTTTATTACTTGATTTTTCTTCTAATATTTTTTCATATAAAATTTTTTCTTCTTCATCAATGCCTAATATTAAAATATTTCCATTTATTTCAAGTTTTTTTCTATTATTATTGTCAACAATATTATTTGTATTTATCTCTTTAAATAAATTTATGGTTATTGCAAAATAATTTTCTTTATATGAAAAGGAAATATCATATTCCAACTTTTTTAATAGATAGAATATTTCTATTAGTTTATAATAAGTATTTTTTCTAGTTCTTTCTTTAATGTTTGTTATACCTGTCATTATTTCTTCACTGGATATAAAAGACACTTCTGCATCCGTGAAAGTTTTACCGTAGAAGCCTAAAGTTAATAAAATCTTTTTTTCTTCTTCATATAAATCTACAATGCTATTTATTTTGCCTGTTTCTTCCAAAAAATAATGGAATAGTGAATATATAATATTTCCTAGTACTTTTTCGTTTGTTTTTACTAAAAAATTATTTCCTATATAATTTTCTTTTACGGAATATTCAATATCAATGCTTATGTCACTTAAAATATTCAATACCAGATTGAGTAAATCTTTTATGTTTACTAAGTTATATGATAAATCTTTTACGGTAAAATTTTTATTACCATATCTAAATAATATGAGGTATTTCAATCGTTTTATTAAACCTATGGTTTTTTCTAAAATTATATCGTTATCATTGAGATTTGTATAATGTTTTTGCATTAAAACATCTAAATAATTTATTAATTTACTAAGAGGACCTTTTATTGTGCGGGTATATTCAAGCTTTAAGTGGTGTAGCTCTTTTAAAGTAAAATTTAATTCTGTTTCTATTTTTTTAAGTTTATCTTTTAATTTTTTGTTGTTATCAACTTCTTCTTGAAGCATATTGCTTCGTTCTTCGATAAATTCGTCAAGTTCTGCAAGTGACCTTTCAAGTGTTTTTATTTTCTTATGATATTTTTTTACGGTATTACGTTCCACAAAGTATTTCCTTGAATAGTCTAATGATTTGTATATTAAGAATAAAATCAGGATAATAATGAGAGTGATGCCGCTTATTATATAATATTTGTAAGATTTTAAATAATAGTTTCCTAACTCTTTAAAAGAAATAATGTCTGATATGTTATTGTTCGTATTGTTATTGGTTGTGGTGATATTTCCTTGAGAAATATTTTTATATACATCACTGCTAAATTTTAATTTAGTAGTATAGGTGCTATCCATTATATCAAAACTCTTTTTGTAAAAGTAAAATCCCAACTTTATTTGATTTAATAAATAATAGGATTCTCCCAAATATTTGTAAATATTGTAATCTCTATAATAATATTGATCAAAATTATCTATATACTTTTTGAAATACATTACAGCCTTCTGTGGTACACCTCTTTCCAGAAAATATTTACCCATATTTTTATAAAACCCTGCTTTAAAGTTTTCTGGCATTGTATCTACCGTAATGGTTATCAAAGTATTCAAATAGTTTGAGGCTTTTTCGAGATTACCTATTTCTAAATAAAGGTCTATTAAATAGTTATAGTTTAGGAATATTTTATTAAAATCATTTTTTGCATTTTCAAATTCTTTGGTGCTTTTCAATAGATATTTTTCAGCGTTTTTATAATCGTGGATGCGGAAATAATATAAACCAAGATTTCTTAATGTATAAGCTTTTACTTTTGTGAGTTCATTTGCAGTAGAATACACAATAGCTTTTTTTAAGTATTGGGCAGCAGATCCAAAATCACCCAATTGCATAAAGTTGTCGCTTATGTAATTTAAGGATAAAACATAAGAAGTTTTATCTTTATCATTTTTATTTAGTATAGTTTTTACTTTGAAAAAATATTTTAAGGAATTAGGGTAATCTTTAGTATACCAATATATGAGTCCATAACCAAAGTATATAGTGGCAATATATTTGTTTGATAAATTTTTATTAGTAATGGTGTTTTCAAATCTTTTCATTATTGATAAGGAACTATCTGGCATATTCCTCATCAAAAATGCCCATGCCATATTATCGCAGAATGAAGCGTATGCATCAATATCTTTATTTTTTAATTTGTTTAGATTATGTAGTAAACTAGGATAAAATACAAAACCTGAGTCTATATCTCCTTTTTCTAGATAGTTATAAAATAATCTATAATAAATAAATGTTTTTGTTTTGTTTTGAGTGGTGTCATATCTAGTAATTTGCAACATGGAATCTATTTCATTAGAGGTTAAATGAGAAATAGAATAACCTTTTATTAGGAAGGAAAAGATAAAGACAAGTAAGGTGAAAAAATATTTCATTAGTTTATTTTTTACAAAATAAAAATCCCGTATTTTCATTACAAAAATACGGGATTTTTCCCATACAACAAACTCTATTTTGAGCAAATATTAAACAATTCCCGAAAATCCCATAAATGCTAATGATAATATACCTGCAGTAATGAGTGCAATAGGTATTCCTTTCATTCCTTTTGGGATATTCATTAAGTCCAATTGTTCTCTTATGCTTGCAAAAATTATAAGTGCCAATCCAAAACCAACAGCAGTAGATATTGCAAATACGGTAGATTCCATTAAATTAAAGTTCTTTTGAATAACCAATATTGCTACTCCAAGAACTGCACAGTTAGTAGTAATCAATGGTAAATAAATACCTAAAGCCTGATATAATGGAGGACTTATTTTTTTCAAAATGATTTCAACCATTTGCACCAGTGCCGCTATTACTAGAATAAATACTATTGTGCGTAAAAACACAAGGTCAAATGGTTTTAAGACATAATAATACAACAAATAAGTAGTAATAGTTGCTAATGTGATTACAAAAATAACAGCACCTGTCATTCCTACAGATGTAGAGACTTTGGTGGAAACTCCCAAAAACGGACATACTCCCAGAAATTGGGATAATACAATGTTGCTAACAAATATAGCCGATATAATAATTACAAAATATTCCATAACTTCTACTTTTTTATGCTTTTCTTATTTTATTCATTATTGCAATAATATAACCTAAAGCAATAAATGCTCCTGGTGCTAGTACGAATACGAGCATACCGTCACCGTGTATAAATTTATATCCTAAAATAGAACCACTACCTAATATTTCTCTGGTGGAGCCTAATAGGAATAATGCGAAAGTGAAACCTAATCCCATTCCTAATCCGTCAAGGAATGATAGCCATACTCCGTGTTTTGATGCAAAAGCTTCAGCTCTACCAAGTACGATACAGTTTACTACAATCAAAGGAATATATAATCCCAATTGTTCATGCAAAGCAGGTGTATATCCAGCCATAAGCAAGTCAACTAATGTAACAAATGTTGCAATAATTACTATAAATGAAGGTATTCTTACCTTATCAGGAATAAATCCTTTGACTAAAGAAATTACCACATTTGACATAGTTAGCACAAATGCTGTTGCAAGTCCCATACCCAATCCGTTTATTGCCGATGTAGTTGTTCCCAAAGTAGGGCACATACCTAGCAACAATACAAATACGGGATTTTCTTTTATAAAACCTTTTAGAAAATTTTGCCATTGATTCATTTTATTAAGCCCTCCTTTTTTAATGTTTTATATGCTCTATCTAATGCATCACAAAATGCTCTTGAACTAATGGTGGCAGCAGTGATAGCATCTACATCACCACCATCTTTCTTAACAATTAGTTTCTTTTGTGCAGGATTGAAACCTCTAAATTGTGACTTAAATTTTTCACTTGTCATTTTGCTACCTAGTCCGGGTGTTTCGGAATGTGCCAATACTTTTGTAGCTTCTATTGTCCCATCAGGGAGGAATCCTACCATTATTTCTATGTGTCCGCCAAATCCTTTTTCGGTAAATGTTTTTACTGCATAGCCTACTGTTTTTCCATCTTTTTTGGCAGGATATACTTCTATTTTGCCACTACCGTTATAAGCATCTATTATTTGTTTTTCTTCAAAGGGATTGTTAGAAAAATCAGGAACAACTTCTTTGATTGCATCTAATTCTTTTTTCAATTGAGCTTGCTCTATTGGCTTTTTTGTAATACTATATACATAAGCCAATGCACCTGCCGACACTACTGATATGATAAGCAGTGTCAATACCATATTTAATAATGTTGATTTAGTTTTACTTGCCATTTTTCTTTACCTCCCCGTATAATTTTGGTTTAGAATACATGTTTATCAAAGGAACAAAAGCATTCATTATCAATATAGCAAATGACATACCTTCGGGATAAGCACCCCATACACGAATTGCAACAACCAATATTCCTATTCCAACACCAAAGATTATCATTCCTTTGGGTGTCATTGGAGAAGTTACCATATCTGTTGCCATAAAAAACGACCCCAACATTAACCCCCCTGTTAGTAATTGAAATAATGGATCGGCATATTTAGTAGGATCGGCTAAATGAAGTATGCCTGCAAATATTGCTACTGTAACAATAATTGATGTGGGAATATGCCATGTAATTACTTTTTTCCATATCAAAAACAATCCGCCAATTAATATTGCCAAAGCAGACATTTCTCCAAGTGAGCCTCCCATTTGCCCGATAAACATATCCCAATAACTTGGGAGTTTAGTCATAAGTTGCTGGATAGTTTCTCCGTTTTTCACACCTTCTTTTATTAGTCCTAAAGGAGTGGCGCCTGTAGTTGCATCAAAATATTTTGTAAGGTTTTGTCCTCCAGGTGTAGGCCATGAAGTCATTTGTACTGGGAAAGAAATAAGTAAAAATACACGTCCAACCAAAGCCGGGTTAAATATGTTATTTCCCAGACCTCCAAAAGACATTTTTCCGATACCGATTGCGACTAAACTACCTATAATTATTATCCAGATAGGTAAATTGGACGGCACATTGAATGCTAGTAATAAGCCTGTTATGATAGCAGAACCATCTGTAATAGTAGGTTTTACTTTTAATAAGAATTTTTGGATAAACCATTCAAAAAATACTGCTGACAATACTGCTGTTAATGTTACTATCAATGCCCCTAATCCAAAATATGCAAGAGATACTATTAATGCTGGTAATAATGCAATTATTACCATGTACATTATTTTATTTACAGAGCTCTTTGCATGCACATGGGGCGAATGAGATATAACTAACTTCAATTTATTCTCTTTCATCATTCAAATTATTTTTTCGGTTGTTGTTTTGCTCTTTCTGCTCTTATTTGATCCATTACAGTTTTTTTACCTAAACGTATATAATCTAATAAAGGACGATTTGTAGGACATATATAACTGCATGAGCCACACTCTATACAGTCAGTAACATGTTCTTTCCTTACTTTGTCGAACATTTGATGTTCGGTAAGGGACATAAGTAGATATGGTTCCAGCCCAGCAGGACACACACTTACACATCTTGCACATCTAATACAATCTTGATAAGGTTTTCTATGAGCTTCTTCCGATGCAAAAAATACTACTCCGGAGGTGCCTTTTTGCACAGGTACATCTAATGATGACAGTGCTTTACCTGTCATAGGACCACCAGCTATTATTTTTTCCGTGTTTTCAGGGATGCCTCCTGCAAAATCTACTAATTCCTTAATTGGTGTTCCTATTCTTACGATGTAATTGCTCGGATTGGAAAAGTTTTTACCACTTACTGTTACCGTTCTTTCTATAAGTGGCATATTTTTCGTAACGGCTCTATATACTGCAATAGTAGTGCCTACATTTTGAACAACTACTCCAACATCTATTGGCAATCCGCCCGAAGGTACTTCTCTGCCAAGTATTGCATTTATCAATTGTTTTTCTCCTCCTTGCGGATATTTCATTTTTAGAGGTTGTATTGTGATGTTACCATATTCTGGAGCAATTTCGCTTAAGTGTTTAATAGCATCAGGCTTATTATTTTCTATTCCGATAATAGCCTTATCTACTCCCAGTGCTTTCATTAATATTTTGGTGCCAACCATTAATTCATGTCCCATTTCTAGCATGGAGCGATGGTCCACTGTAAGATATGGTTCACATTCTACACCATTTATTATTACATATTCTGCCTTTTTGCCTGGAGGAGGAGATAGTTTTACATTGGTGGGAAAAGTAGCTCCTCCCATTCCAACTATTCCTGCTTTTTTTACCTTTTCTACAATTTCTTGTGGGGAATAAGGAATATCTTTTACTAAATCAGTGGTTAAATCAATACCGTCTTCCCATATTTCTTCTTTATCAACTTTTATAAAAATAGCATCTTTTTTATACCCACTTGCATCAATAGCTTTTTCTATTTTCATTATCTTTCCTGTTACAGGCGAATGAATATTAGCAGAAATAAAACCACTTGCTTCTGCTATAAGTTGTCCTGTCTTCACTTTATCACCTTTTTTCACCAAAGGTTTTGCAGGTGCTCCCAGGTGCTGTGTTAGATGCACTATTGCCATTTTGGGTAAAGGTGCTTTTACAAAAGGTTTGTCCGCCGAGAATTTATTGTCTTCGGGATGGACGCCACCTTTTTTGAATGTTTTTACTGCCACCATAACAAATTATTTATTTTCATTAGAATTTGTATCTTCCTTATTTTCAGTTTTATTGTCTTTGTTTTCTACAGTATTTTCATCTGGTTTAGAAGTGTTTTCTTTAGGTAAATCGGTTACATTTATTACTTTATTTTCTTCTTTTGTTTGGGGTGTTGTGTTGTTCGCAGTAGGTTTGGCTGCTACTTTCTTTTTAGCAGGTTTGGGCTTGCGTGGAGGGAAATTTACTTCCCAAATAGCATTAGTAGGACAAACTTCTACACAAGCTCTACATAATACACATTTTTTATCATCAATATATGCAAGATTTTCAAACATTGTGATAGCATCAAATTTACATGCATCATAACACAGTCCACAGCCTATACAAGCAACACTACATGCCTTTTTAGCAGCTCCTCCTTTGTCTTCATTTATACAGCTAACAAATATTTTACGGTCTCTCTTGCCTAATACTCTTAATTCTATAATGTCTCTCGGACAAGCTTCTACACAAGCTCCACAAGCAGTACAGTTATCTTCATTTACAACTGGTAAGCCAGTTTTTTTATCCATGTGAAGTGCATCAAAGTTACAAGCTCTTACACAATCTGCAAGTCCCAAACACCCATAATGGCAATCTGTTTCTCCGCCGTATAATTGATGTGCTACTGCACAATTTTCAGGCCCTTCATATTCATTATGATGTTCTCTGTTATCGTAACTTCCTGCACAGCGAACTACCGCAACTTGACGTTTTTGTTCTTGCACTTCCATCCCAAGTATTGTCGCTACCTTTTTCATTACATCATTTCCCCCAACGGGACAATACAAGTTATCCAAATTGTCAGATTTTGCGCAAGCTTCAGCAAAAGCCCGACAACCAGGATAGCCACAGCCACCGCAATTTGCATTTGGCAAAGCTTCTTCTATATCGTCAATACGGGGATCTTCTTCAACTTTGAATTTTTGTGCCACAAAATATAAAATTAAAGCTGACACACTTCCTACTATTCCAAGAACAATAACCGAGTTTAATAATACATCACTCATTTTTAAACTTTTTTATTAGTTTTCCAAATTAAATTCAAACTGCTTATTTAGTTTATTTCTAAACAAATACAATATAAAATAATATGGTATAAGGCTTGCCAGAGCAATAACTCCAGCCAAAGATTCATTGCCACTATAAGCATAAACACCAAATAATACAACCAGTAGCACTATAAAGGGGAATATATATCCCCATAACAAAGCTTTTACTCCTTGGGATTCTGTCATTACAACATTAACAGTCTCTCCTATTTTATATTTATCAAGTCCTGTTTTAGGCTTTTTAAGTATTACTTCTTTTTCTTTTATGTCGGAAGCACTACATATTCCTCTGAGTTGACAAGATATACATGCAGCTTTAGATACAAAAGTTACCTTTATGGTATCACCTTTTATTTCTTTTACAACAGCATCGTGTTTTATTAATTCGGACATTTTTTAGCTTGCAAAATTTTGTGCAAATGTAATTTTTTTTCACAAAACAAAGTTGTTTTTACATTTTAATAACCATACGATGTTAAAAAAAAATACAATTGTGAACTAAAAAGATTTTTTTGTGTATTTTTGTAGCAATGTTAACTTATAATTTTTTAGAACTATGAAAAGAAGTATTTTATTTTTATTAGCATTTGTTTTTGTATGGGGAGTAAATGCCCAAGTAAAGGATATAGCTCTTGTTGGTCCTGAATATGGTAGCGGGCATCATTATTACGGATGTAATGTTGATTCTGTTCTGCAAATAGAAATTGCTAATATGGGCGATACCATTCCTTCAGAAGATACGATATTTGCAACTTATCAAATAAATGGGGGGGGAGTGGTAAACGACACCTTAATTTTGAATTTGGATTTTTTACCTAATGATACAATAGATTTTATATTTAACCAACCTTATGACTTTTCCGCTTTAGGAGATTATAATTATGAAATAACTATTTCATATATTGCAGATACTATAGATAGTAATAATGTAAGTAATGGAATACTTACTCATTATGAACCTATAGTTGATTTAGGTCCGGATACTATATATACTATACATCCATATCCAATACAACTCTCAGCAGGTAATGATACTAATGCTGTCTATGTATGGAGTGATAGTTCTACAGGAGCTTCTTTGACTGTTATGCCCGAAGGGACACATACTTATTGGGTAAATATGGTAGATAGTAATGGCTGTAGTGCAAGTGATACCATTACTATTGTAAGATATTATCCCGATGTGGCTATTACAAGTCCTACTAATGGATTACACGAATATGGGTGTCATTTTAACAGTAAAATAAAAATTAAAATTAAAAATGTTGGAGATGTTACTATTCCGTCAGGGGATACAATAGTAGCAGGTTATCAAATAAACGGTGCTGCATGGGTATTTGATACTCTAATTACAACTTTTGATATGGATAGTGGAAGTGCTACTAATTTTTATTTTTCTCAACAATATGATTTTTCGGCATTAGGAGATTATAATTACAAATATTTTATACATTTTTCAGGAGATACCATTGCTAATAACGATACTGTAACAGGAACTATAACAGTATATAATTTCAACATAGACTTAGGAGTAGATACTATTTATACTTTACGTCCCGATACTGTAGTACTAGAAGCTCCTACAGGATATGATTCTTATATGTGGAATAACGGATTTACAGGAAGAGAAATGCCTGTAAATCATTATGGTGAATATTGGGTATTTGTAATAGATAGCAATGGCTGTAGTGCAAGTGATACTGTAGCAGTTGCAAATCCTGCTTATTCCGAATATGAAAATATGATGAATAAAATTTCAATATATCCTAACCCAAATAAAGGAGAATTTAATGTAGCAGTGCCAAAAGTATTTATCGGTAAAACCGAATTGTCTGTAATGGATATTACAGGTAAAGTAATAAAGACACAGTTAGTTAATGAAACTACCACACACATTAATTTGACAAAATATAGCAAAGGATTTTATTTTGTTAAGTTAGTAAACGGAGATTATTCCAAAGTAGTAAAAGTTGTTATTAAGTAATAGAAAAATATATTTAAATATATTAAACGTATAGAAAAGAATAGGGTGCTTGTAAAAGTGCCCTATTTTTTATTATATTTCTTTTTAACTTTGCAAGAAAAATTTTATGAAAAAAACTTTAGAAAGTATTTTATTACTTTTTCCCTTATTTTTTCCACAATTACTATTCTCTCAGTCTTTTACTCCTGAGGAGTATATAGAACAATATAAAGAAGTAGCTATTACTGAAATGAACCTTTTTGGTATTCCTGCAAGTATAACATTGGCACAAGCATGTTTGGAATCTAATTTTGGTAATAGCATGTTAGCCCGCAAGGCAAATAATCATTTTGGAATAAAATGCCATTCAGACTGGCAGGGTAAAAAAGTTTACAAGGACGATGATAAGCGACATGAATGTTTCAGACACTACAAATCTGCATGGGAGTCTTTTAGAGACCATTCCAAGTTTCTAAAAAATAATCCTCGTTATGCTTTTTTGTTTAAATATGATATTACCGATTATAAAAAATGGGCACATGGATTAAAAAGGGCAGGTTATGCTACATCTCCCACTTATCCAAGACGATTGATTGATTTAATAGAAAAATATAAATTGTATGAGCTTGATAAACAATATAATTCTGGTCAAACTTTGGCAGAAACAGAATCAAAAAGTTTTGACAGTAGAAAAACTAAAAGAAACAAACGAGAAAGAAGAAAGCAAAAAAAGAAGTTGAGAAAAAAACAGGATAAAGAAGAATATAATTTCAGTTTCAATCCATTTGGTAGAGAAATAAAAGAAAATAATAGGGTAAAATATATTGTTGTAAAAGATGGTGATACTCCGTTCAAAATTGCAAAAGAATTGCAAATGATGGAGTGGGAATTGTTCAAATATAATGATTTACCGAAAGATAGCAAGTTGCAAGAAGGACAAATATTATACATACAACCTAAACGATGTAAAGCGGCAAGAGGATATGATACTTATGTGGTTAAAAAAGGGGAAACTCTGCGTAATATTTCCCAAAAATTTGCAGTGAAAATGAGATGTTTACGCCGCAAGAACAATATGAAAAGAGATGAAGATGTAAAACCTGGCCAAAAGTTGTGGTTACGAAGAAGAAAGCCAAGAGATAAATAAATTAATGAAACGTGCTTGTTTATTAGTAAAAAATATTTCGCTAAAAAAGATAATCAATTCTTTTTTATTGCGTTTGTCTTATTTATATACTCTGTTTAGTGGTACTATTAAACATTTGGGAATGCCCGAAGCATTGTCTTTTGAAACTTCTGCTGTATGTAATCTGCATTGCCCCGAATGTGCTGTCGGTATGGGAATTTTACTAAGAAAAAACAATTTTCCAGAGTTCAAAGATTTTAAAAAGGTAATAGATGAATTATATCCATATTTATGGCATTTGTTTTTATATTTTCAAGGAGAACCTTTTTTGAACAAAAATTTTTTTGATTATGTAAAATATGCAACGGATAAAAATATTTATGTTGCAGTATCTACTAATGGACATTTTATTACAGAAGAAATAGCCTACAAAATGGTAGATTACGGTCTTAATGAAATAATTATTTCTTTAGACGGTATGAAGCAAGAGAGCTATGAAAAATATAGAAAAGGTGGCAATTGGCAAAAAGTAATAGAAAGTATAAATATTTTGCAAAAAGTAAAACAAGAAAAAAAAAGTAAAACCCCTTTGGTAACTATTCAGTTTATAGTGTTTTCCCACAATGAACATGAAATTTCGGACTTTCTTTCTAAAAAGAAAAGGTGGGGAGCAGATTATATGGAATTGAAAACCGCACAAATATACGATTTAACAAACACATCGTTATTGCCTAATAATGAAAAATATAGGCGTTATAATATTGTAAATGGTAAAGCGGTTCTAAAAAATAAGCAGGGAAAAGGTTGTTGGAGAATGTGGCATTCTATGGTTATAACTACCGACGGAGTTGTAGTGCCTTGTTGTTATGATAAAAATGCAGATTATGCTTTGGGAGAAATTGGCAAATCATCTATTAGAGATATTTGGAAGTCGGAAAAATATTCCAAAGCACGAAAATTGGCTTATAATAAACATTTATCTATTTGTAGTAATTGTCAGTCCTAAAAACATCTTTTAAGATTCCATTACTGTCATATTATACTACAATAGTTTATTCCTGTATTTACCGTTTCTCTCATTTATGTTTGTTTCATTTTTTTACTTACAACAGAAGCATGTTTTTTTATTAAGCAAAGATAAATACTACTTACATTAAAATAAAAAACTTTAACTTTGTATGCTATTTTTATTTATCAACATATATTACAAAACATATTACAGCAATGGATAATAATATCGTTACACAAGATAAAAAAGAGGAACAACCTCCTCAATCTAAAGAAATAATAAACAAAAACATATTGCTTACAAGGGGGTGCTGTTCTCCAAAAGGAGAAGAACTAAGTTGTAACACTTTTAGCTACGATAGGATGCATGTGTTCAACTGGTTGGAAGAAATCCCACCTTTACCTGCTTTTCAAAAATATATAGAAGTCAGATTTAAGGGCACAAGAAAGGAATATTTTGAAAACACTCCACACCTTAGATTAAAAAGAGGAGATATAGTTGCCGTAGAAGCAATGAAAGGACATGACATAGGAATTGTCTCCTTAACAGGTCCTTTGGTATATTCCAATATGAAAAAAAACAATATTAACTACAAAAGAGAAAAACTAAAAAAGATATACCGCTTTGCTACTCCAAATGATTTGGAAAAATGGAAAGAAGCAATAGCAATGGAATACCCAACACTATTACGTACCCGTAAAATAATAAAAGAACTCCACCTCGGCATGAAATTAAGTGATGTGGAATACCAAGGAGACAAAACAAAAGCCACTTTTTACTACATTGCCGACGAACGGGTAGATTTTAGAGAACTTATAAGAATACTTGCAAAAGAATTTAAGATAAGAGTGGAAATGAAACAAATAGGAGCCCGACAAGAAGCAAGTATAGTAGGAGGAATAGGTCCTTGTGGTAGAGAATTGTGCTGCACTACATGGACAAATAATTTTATATCTGTAACCACATCTTCGGCTCGTACACAAGAACTCACCATCAACATACAAAAACTTACAGGGATGTGTGGCAAACTAAAATGTTGCCTTAATTATGAGCTTCCCGTGTATGAAGATGCTCGCAAACTATTACCAAACATCTCTGTTCCCCTTCAAACAGAAGAAGGAAATGCAAAATATCTCAAATCCGATGTATTTAAGCAGATTATTTGGTATGTATATGACACAGAAGAAAATAAAGGGATATTTCCTCTTACATACGAAAGCGTAGAGCATATATTGGAAGAAAATAAAAAAGGGAATAAAGTAACTAAACTCGAAGATTTTGTAATAAATACCGAACCTGAACAGATAGACTTTGTAAGTTCTCAAATAAGTGAAGAAAGATTAAAAGAAATATCAAGCCAAGAATCTAACACGAAAAAGAAAAAGAAAAGAAGAAAAAAACGAAAAAAGTGAAAAGAAAATTAATATTACAAATATTATTACTCACAATAAGTATTTTTTTTCTATCATCTTGTGGGCAAAAATATTTTTACGAAAAGGAAATAACCATACATCAAGGGAAATGGGACAGAGATTCTCTTATATATTTTAATATTCCAATAACAGATACCATATCTACTTATGATATTTATTTGTCTATTACCAATGGCAATGAATATTTATATAGAAATATTTATTTATTTGTGAAAATATATTTCCCTCAAAATATTACACGCATAGATACAATAGATTGTTTACTGGCAAATGACAAAGGAAAGTGGTTTGGCAAAAAAATAGATGATAATAGGTTTCGTAACTTATTGCTATATAGGAAAAATATAAAGTTCCCATTTAAAGGCAGTTACAAATTCAGCTTTGAACAAGCCATGAGACATAAAATATTATCAGGTATTTACAATATTGGATTATATATTAAAAAAGTAGAAAAACCATAACTTATTATGGCTCAGAAAAAACAAAAAGCCTCACTTACTCCATTAATGAAGCAATATTATTCATTCAAGGCAAAATATCCCGATGCCATACTTCTTTTTAGAGTAGGTGATTTCTATGAAACATTTGAAGAAGATGCCATAAAAACCTCCAAAATACTTGGCATCACACTTACCAAACGAGCAAATGGAAGTGCTTCTTATGTAGATTTAGCAGGGTTCCCTTATCACGCATTAGACACATATTTACCCAAACTTGTAAGAGCAGGAGAGAGAGTAGCTATTTGCGACCAACTGGAAGACCCCAAACTTGCTAAAGGTATAGTAAAACGGGGCGTAACCGAACTAGTTACTCCCGGAGTATCATATCAAGAAAATATTACCGAAAGTAAAGACAATGTGTTTCTTGCAAGCGTATATTATTCCAAAGGAATTGCAGGAATTGCTTTTCTTGACTTGTCAACAGGTGAATTATATACTACACAAGGAAAAGAAGATGAAATAGAAAAACTTATCTTCTCATATAATCCTAAAGAAATAATTTATTATAGAGAACAAAAAGATTTTCTACAAAAAATAACAAAAAATAAATTTTACTCCTATCCCTTGGAAGATTGGGTATTTACTTATGATACTTGTTACGAAAAACTCACCAACCATTTTGGTACACAAAATCTAAAAGGATTCGGAATAGAAAATTTGCAAAATGCAATAATAGCAACAGGAGCCATATTCCACTATCTATCACTTACCGAACATGAAAAATATGATCACATTACAAAAATATCCCGCATTGACTCAAATAAATTTATGTGGTTAGATCATTATACAATACGCAACTTAGAATTATTTACTCCAATAGCATACAATGGTAAAACACTCATAGACACAATAGATTTTACCATTTCGCCAATGGGAAGTAGAATGCTAAAAAAATGGATAACCTTTCCTCTATTAAATAAAGAACAAATAGAACGCAGGCACAATGCAGTAGAAACACTTATAAAAAACTATGATTTCACAAATGAAATAAAAGAACACATACGCCAAATAGCAGATATGGAACGGTTAGTTAGCCGCATATCATCAGGAAAAATTACTCCAAGAGAAGTAATACACTTAAAAAATAGTCTAAACGCCATAAAGTCAATAAAAAAGCTTTGGCAACAAAATAATTTATCTCAACTGGAACATCTAATCTCACAACTTAATCCTTGTGAAACCATAGCACAACGTATAGAAAACTCAATAATAGAAGATGCTCCTGCTGCTGTGGGCAAAGGTGCTGTAATACAAAAAGGGGTGTCCTCCGAATTGGACGATCTGCGTAACCTTTTGTCGAACAACAAAGAATATTTAAATAGAATTTTGCAAAACGAAATGCTAAAAACAAAAATTCCTAACCTTAAACTCGGATTTAATAATGTTTTTGGCTATTATCTTGAAGTAAGAAATACACACAAACACAAAGTACCACAAGAATGGATACGCAAGCAAACTCTTGTAAGTAGTGAAAGATATATTACTCCTGAGCTCAAAGAATATGAAAGCAAAATACTTGGTGCAGAAGAAAAAATTTTGCAATTGGAAACACAACTGTACCAAGAACTTGTAACTTCATTATTGGAATATATACCTTCATTCCAATTGAATTCATCTATTGTAGCACAATTAGATGTGTTAATAGCATTTGCCACTGCCGCAGAAAAATACAATTATAT
>CAYQWX010000007.1:0-53525 GCA_964421355.1 uncultured Bacteroidales bacterium | reverse complement strand
TATAATGATTTAATTGTATTAACGGGAAGGGTGATTATCATTCTTCCCGTTTTTTGTTTGTATCTTTGTATTAAAAATACAGTTTATTAGTTTATGTTAAAATCGTTATATATATCAAATTACATACTTATAGATGAGGTGGAAATTAAGTTTAATAGTGGATTTACTGTAATAACCGGTGAAACGGGAGCCGGTAAGTCCATATTAATTAATGCTTTTAATATTTTACTTGGTGGTAGAGTAGGGCATAGTGTAGCAGCCAATACGGATAAAAAAGTGATTTTTGAAGCTATTTTTGAGATAGATATAAAAAAGTTTGAACAATTTTTTCTTGAAAATAACCTTGATAATGATGCTGAGCTGATTATACGGAGAGAAATATTACCTTCCGGTAAAAGTCGTATATTCATTAATGATACTCCTGTGAATATGTCTTTATTAAAATCATTGTCGCCACTGCTTATTGATATACATTCTCAGCACCAAAATTTGTTAGTTCAAAATCCTGGATTTCAACTTTCTGTATTAGATGTATATGCTGATAACATTCCTTTACTTGATAGTTATAAGACATTGTATTACAGGTATATCTCTACAAAAAAGGAATTAGATAATTTAAATGTTTTGAAAATAGAAGCCGAAAAAAATAGAGATTATTTGGAATACCGTTATCAAATGTTGGAACAGGCTAATTTGCAGGAAGGAGAATATGAAGAAATTGAAGCTAAGATAAAAGAACTTTCCAATTTTGAAACAATAAAAACAACATTGGGTAATATATTATACGACTTTTACGAAAAAGAAGAAAATATTTCTACACAATTGAATAAGGCAGTAGAAAATTTACAACGTATCAAAAGCTATTTGCCTAAAGCGGAAGTTTGGTCTGAAAGGTTAGAAAATATAGAAGTGGAATTGAATGATTTGTTGTTGGAAATATCTAATCATAATGAAGACCTGGTCTTTGACGAAGGGGAGTATGAAAAAATAAATCAACGATATAACGAATTAAATGATTTGATGCGGAAATTTGCTATTTATTCCGAAACAGAACTTATTAAAGAAAATAATAGGATAGAAAACGAACTCACACAAATACAGTCCTATTCTGAAGTAATAGAACAAAAAGAGAAAGAATTATTAGAGTTGGAAAGTAAGTTGAAAGAAATAGCCAAAAAGTTATCAAAAAAACGACTTGAAATAATTCCACCGATTACTAAAAAAATAGAAAAAATAATATCTGAACTTGGAATAAAAAATGGAAGAATAAAAATAGATATTGAACGAAAAATGAGTTTTTCGGATACAGGTATTGATGAGGTAAGTTTTTTATTTTCTGCCAATACCAGCATTGAGCCGCAACCTATAAAGAATATTGCTTCGGGAGGAGAGTTGTCCAGAGTAATGCTTGCAATTAAATCTGTAGTTGCAGAAAAAAAAGGATTGCCTACTATTATTTTTGATGAAATAGATACGGGTATATCTGGTGAAATAGCGGCAAAAATGGCAAATATTATGAAACGGATGTCAAAGAGAATACAAGTGATTGCCATTACTCATTTACCTCAAATAGCAGCTAAAGGTGATACTCATTTGCTTGTGAAAAAAGAAGATAAACAAAATAAAACATATACTACTGTAAAGCTTTTGGAAGATAACGAAAGAGTAAAAGAAATTGCTCAAATGATAAGTGGAGAAAAAGTATCGGATGCTGCATTGCAAAATGCAAGAAATTTGTTAGGATTGGAATAATTGGTCTTATTAAAAAGTATGAAAAGATTTGTTTTTTATCTTTTTCTTTTGATGAGTAAAATATCGTATTTTACTTAAATATCGCTACTTTGTATTATCTTTGCAAATTCAATAATATTGAAAGAATATATGGACAACATAAGGAACTTTTGTATAATAGCACATATAGATCATGGTAAAAGCACATTGGCAGACCGCATGTTGGAAATAACTCGTACAGTAGATAAGCGTAATTTGGTAGATCAGGTGCTTGACGATATGGATATAGAGCGAGAACGTGGTATTACTATCAAAAGCCATGCTATACAAATGAATTATTATTCAGAGGGGAAAGAATATGTGATGAATTTGATTGACACTCCAGGACATGTTGATTTTTCGTATGAAGTATCACGGGCAATTGCTGCTTGTGAGGGAGCTTTATTAGTGGTAGATGCTACACAAGGCATTCAGGCACAGACTATTGCAAACTTGTATCAAGCTATAGATAATGATTTGGAAATAATACCTGTGGTGAATAAAATTGATTTGCCACAAGCAATGACAGAAGATGTAAAAGACCAAATAGTAGAACTAATAGGCTGTGATCGTGATGAAATAATAGAGGCAAGTGCTAAAACAGGACAAGGGGTAAAAGATATTTTAGATGCAATAGTAGAACGAATACCTTCTCCCAAAGGAGATCCCAATGCGCCATTGCAAGCGTTGATTTTTGATTCACTTTACAATCCCTATAAAGGTGTAATTGCATATTTTAGAATTTTTAACGGAACTTTAAAGAAAGGCGATTTAGTAAAATTTTTTCATACGGAAAAGGAATATGAAGCAGAAGAAATAGGGGTGTTGAAAATGGATTATTTTCCAACACAAGAACTATCTGCGGGTATGGTAGGTTATATTGTATCTGGAATAAAAAGTTCCCGTGAGGTGAAAGTAGGAGATACTATTACTCATGTAGAGCATCCATGTGAAAAGCCTATAGAAGGTTTTAAGAATGTAAAACCTATGGTGTTTGCAGGCATTTATCCTATTGAAAGCGATGATTATGAATTGTTGCGTGATTCATTAGAAAAACTACAGCTAAATGATGCATCACTTGTATTTGAACCTGAAAATTCTTTGGCTCTTGGCTTTGGATTTAGGTGTGGCTTTTTGGGATTGCTTCATATGGAAATAGTCCAAGAAAGGTTAGAAAGAGAATTTAATATAAATGTAATTACCACCGTTCCCAATGTTTTGTATAAAGTATATATGAAAAACGGTGAAGCAATAGATGTATATAATCCTTCGGAATTGCCTGATCCAAGTAAAATAGACAGAATAGAAGAACCCTATATAAATGCACAAATTATTACCAAAGCGGAATTTATAGGACCTATAATGAGCCTGTGCATAGAGAAAAGGGGAAGATTGATAACCCAGACATATATTACGGCAAGTAGGGTAGAAATGAATTTTGAAATGCCTGTAAGTGAAATAGTTTTTGATTTTTATGATAAACTTAAAAGTTTGTCGCGGGGATATGCTTCATTTGATTACACACATTCAGGTTATAAACCTTCCAATTTGGTGAAATTAGACATATTACTTAACGGTCAACAAGTAGATGCGTTATCTGCGCTCATACATAAAGATAATGCGTACTCTTTCGGTAAAAAAATATGTAAGAAATTAAAAGAACTTATTCCGCGACAGCAATTTGATATTGCAATACAAGCGGCAATAGGAGCAAAAATAATTGCAAGAGAAACAGTTAAAGCATATAGAAAAGACGTTACCGCAAAATGTTATGGTGGTGATATTACTCGTAAACGTAAATTACTTGAGAAACAAAAACGGGGAAAGAAAAAAATGCGTCAAATAGGCAAAATAGAAGTGCCTCAGCAGGCATTTTTAGCGGTACTGAAATTGAATGATTAAAAAAAACATTTGTTGCTAAAAAAAAATTTTGTAGAATAATAAAAATGGTTTATATTTGTCAAAAAAATAAAAAATTATGAAGAATCTATTTGCTTTCCTTGTGATTATAAGTATGGGAATATCAGCGTATTCTCAAGTAACTCATTCTACTGCGACATCCGTTGGAGTTAATAATAAACCAACAACTCAAGGTGTAGCACATCCTCCTTTTTATCCACAAGGGGATAAAGCACTAATAGATTTTGTGATGAGGCATATAGAAATACGCCCCGAAATGTTAAAAGAAACCAATGGTATATTTAAGGCAAAATTGGCAATAAATGAAAAAGGTCTTGTAAAAGATGTTGATGTGGTAAAAAGCACTTCTAAAAAAGAGGTAGATGATGAAGTGGTACGAGTATTAAAAATGACAAAATGGAAACCAGCAGAAAATGAAAAAGGGAAGCCCGTTGCCAATTTTAAAACCGTTTCTATAACATTTGGTAGATCTAATAAAAAATCAGGTTGTAAAGGAAATAAAGTTAAAGTAAATAAAAATAAAAAATAAAGCGTATGAAAAAGATATTATTTTTTGTAAGTGTAATGATTGGTTCGGTTATTACAAGTTTTTCACAACAATTGCCATTGTATAGCCAATATTTGTTGAATGACTTTTTACTTAATCCTGCTATTGCAGGAACACAAACTTACATTCCTGTAAGATTGACTGCCCGTCAACAATATTTAGGTTTTGACGGAGCACCGCAAACATTTGCATTAGCAGCACATTCGCCTTTTATGAGAGGAAAAATGGGAGCAGGAGGTTTTATTTTTAGTGATAAAATAGGTGCTGTTTCTCAAACAGGATTACAATTAGCATATTCGTACCATATTCCGATAAATCAAGATATCAATCTGTCATTAGGACTGGGATTTAGAGCTTTCCAATATGTTCTTGATGAAAGCAAATTAGTATATGTTGATCAACAAGATGAAGCTATCACAGGAGCTAAAGAATCTGCTTTTGTTCCAGATGCCGATTTTGGTACTTATGTATATGCAAGTAATTGGTTTGCAGGATTATCTGTAGCACAGCTTATCCAGTATAAAGTAAAATTAGGAGATGTAAATATTGAAAGCACATCATCTACTGTTAGACACTATTTCCTTACAGGTGGATATTTATTTGATGTAAATGAAAACATACAGGTACAACCATCTATTTTGGTAAAAGCAACGGAAAGGACACCTGTAAATATAGATTTTAATGTGAAAGGTATTTACCAAAAGAATTATTGGTTAGGTCTTTCTTTTAGAAGTGACAAATCGTTGATAACAATGCTTGGTGTTAAATATGATAAATACTATCTCGGATTTGCTTATGATTATTCATTTTCCGATATAAAAAATTATTCCAGTGGTTCTGTTGAAATAGTATTAGGTGTAAATATTGGAGAAGGAGCAAATAGAGGTTCTAAATTGTTATAAAAGAAACTTAATTTAATTTATAGTATATTTGAGGGGCTGGTTAGCCCCTTTTTTATTAAAATAAAATATTATGAGTATTACACTTTGGATAATAATAATAACATCAATAGTTTCTATAATAGGGTTTGGTAATCAAGATTTTATGGATAAATTAAAATTTAATCCGTATAAAATATTTTACCAAAAAGAATATTACAGGATATTTACGCATGCCTTTTTACATGCTAATTGGTTACATTTATTTATAAATATGCTTGTATTGTTTTCTTTTGGCACAATGGTGGAATATTATTTTATAGGATTTTGGGGAAGTAAAGGACGGTTATTCTTTTTAATATTATATTTAACTTCCATCTTGTTTTCAGTTTTATTTTCTTTAAAAAAACATAAAGAAGATATTTTTTATAATGCGGTGGGTGCTTCTGGTGCCGTGTCTGCAGTAGTATTTACAAGCATATTTTTTGAACCGTGGAATCTGGTTTATTTCTTTGGTCTTATCCCTATTCCTGCTATTATTTTCGGTGCCATTTATCTTTTTTATTCTTATAAAATGAGTAGGGAAGACAGGGCAAGTGTGATAGCTCATGATGTCCATTTTTGGGGAGCTGTTTATGGTTTTTTATTCCCGATGTTGCTTAATTTTAAGATGTTGTACTATTTTTTAGCAAAACTTTTTTTCTTAAGTTAAAGGAAAATGAAGAAAGCGGTTTTTTTAGATAGAGATGGTGTAATAAATAGGGAAATAGGTGATTATGTGTTTTCTGAGAATGATTTTGAGGTAAATGATGGTGTAGTTGAGGCTATTAAATTGCTGAAAGAAAATGATTTTTTGGTTATAATAATTACAAATCAAGGAGGTATTGCCAAGGGAATTTTTTCGGAAAAAGATTTTTGGCAAGTAATGAAAAAACTTGACAGGATTTTATATGATGGAGGAGTAAAAATAGATGAAGTATATTTTTGTCCTCATCATCCGGATGTTATGTCTTGTTTGTGCAGGAAACCTGAACCGTTAATGATAGAAAAGGCTATTGCCAGATTTAATATTGATGTTCAAAAATCTTATATGATAGGAGATTCTCCAAGAGATGTGTTGGCAGCGGAAAAAGTGGGAGTAAAGGGAATCCTTATTGAGTCGAATAGTAATTTAATGAATGTTGCTAAATTGATTGTTGCGGAAGTTGTATGAAAAAAACTGATTTTATAATATATAATGGTGAAAAACATATAATAACGGAAAAGATTTTTTCTATCAATAATCGTGCTTTTCGTTTTGGAGACGGTTTTTTTGAATCTATCTTTTCATATTATGACAATATACCTTTTTGGGGTATTCATTATTTGCGAATAATAAATGCTATAAAAGATTATGGTTTTAAGAAACCAAATATTTTTTCTCAACAATACTTTTTGAATGAAATGGAGAGGTTGCGTAATGCAAATAAGTTTCATGGTGCAATATATACCCGTATTTCATTTTTTAGAGAAGGTATGGGACGATATTATCCTACAGAAGATGCAGATATATCCTATGTAATAGAGCAAACATTTTTGGGTCAGAGTAAATTTAAGATTAATGAAGAAGGTTTGATAATAGGAGATTTTGCAGAGTATAAGAAACCTATAAACAAATGGTCTAGATACAAAAAACTTAGTGCCGATTTATTTGTGTTTGCTTCTATATATGCACACAATAATAATTATGATGATGTATTGATTTTTAATGAAAAGGGCAATATTGTAGAAACTACCAATTCTAATATTTTTTGTGTAGGTAAAGATGACATTATTTATACGCCCTCAGTTGCAAGTGGCTGCGTAGATGGTGTTATGAGAAAGGTAGTTATTGAAATATTTAGAAATAATGGTGTTGAACTTAAAGAGGTTGACGATTTTAATGAAAGTTATATAAACAATGCTGATGAATTGTTTGTTACCAATGCAGTGAAAGGTGTTAGGTGGGTGGCGGCATATAAGAATAAGCGTTTTTTACGTGATACAACAGAGTTTTTGATAAATAGAATTAATGAAATTTATTTTTAACTAAATGAACTTTAAAAAAACTATAGATAAGGTAAAAAATACTCGGGTAGGACAAATTGTTTTTTACAAAAAATACAATGCTTTAAGTGGTAAAAGTTTATCTGAGTTATTCAAAGTATTTTGGAGGAGTATTACCGACGGTAATATTACTACACGGGCGGCATCTATTGCATATAATTTGTTTTTATCTATTTTTCCAGCTATAATTTTTCTTTTTACTTTGATTCCTTATTTACCCATACCTAATTTAGATAAACAGGTTATGAATTTGTTGAGAGAGTTAATGCCAAATTATTCTTACAAGACTTTTGAGACATTAATCTTGGATATAGTTAGTCACCAACGTGGAGGATTGTTATCGTTCAGTGCTCTTACTACATTGTATTTTGCAACTAACGGGTTTAATAGTTTTTTGTCTGCTTTTCAAGAGTCTATATTTTTTAATGTTAGAGAAAATTGGTTTCGTAAGCGATTACATTCATTATTTTTGGCTGTTATTCTTACTGTCTTGATTGCCATAGCAACTCTGCTTACAATTTTTACTGATGTTGCAGTAAATGCGTTAATAGAATATGATTTGTTGGCAGATAATTATGTAGTGTGGCTAATTATGATTGGTAAATGGATAATTGTTTTTCTATTATTTTATTTTACCATATCTTTTATGTATTATTACGGAACACCAAAGCGTGCAAATAGAAGATGGAAAATTTTTTCAGTTGGTGCCACATTTTCTACAATTATGGTTTTGTTAGTTTCGTGGGGATTTTCTTATTATGTTAGCAATTTTGGACATTACAATAAGTTTTATGGTTCGTTAGGTGCTATTATTGTGCTATTGTTGTGGTTGTATTTTATGTCTTTGGTTATATTGATAGGTTTTGAAATAAATAAAAGTATAGATGCAGAAGGCAAAGTTTTATAGTTTTTTACTTGTATTGTGTTTATGGGTACCTACCGATGTTTTTTCACAATTGGTAGTTCCTCTTAATTCATTTTATTCTAATGAGGTTTTTAGGCATAAAATACTAAATACTCAAAGTGATATTTTTACAGGAGACAGGTTCTTGCTTATAGATAGTTTTTATTATAAAAGTCATTTTTTTTCTTCAAATAATATAAATGTATTACCTGTATTTAATGCTACCGTTGGCGTAAATAGGGGAGAGCTGCCTGAATATAAAACTATAAATGGTTTTTTATTTGAGTTTAAGAAGAAAAGATTTGGTATGCAATTGCTTCCTTATTTTTATTTACAACATCCTGATATATTTGAGGATTCAGCTTGTAGTTATATTCCGGGTTTTTATACACGCTATAATAAAGGAGGAGGCAATGTTTATTTTTCCGATGTCAGATGGAATTTATCTTACAAGGTATCCCCGTATATGTATTTCTCCGCAGGTAAAGGAAAAATGTTTTTAGGGAGAGGAATCCGTTCTTTTTTCTTGTCTGATGCGGGAGGAAGTTATTATTACTTTAGGGGAACATTGAATGTGTGGCATATTCATTATGTGTGGCAGGTATCTACGGGATATGATAAGGATTCTATAAGGTATGGTGTAGAAAAAAGAGAGCCAAAATATTTTGCATATCATTATTTGAATTGGGCTGCTAAAAAATGGCTTAATGTGTCTCTCTTTGAAACGGTTATTTGGTCTCATTACCTTGATGGTAGAGTAAGAGGGATAGAAATTAGTTATCTTAATCCTATAATTTTTTACAGACCTGTAGAGTTTGACTTGGGGTCTCGAGACAATGTGATAATGGGAGGAGGTATAACTTTGAAACCTTGGCATAATTTGTTTTTGTATTCACAATTTGTTTTAGATGAGTTTAGAATAAAAGAATTAAGAGCAAATAGAGGCTGGTATGGTAATAAATATGCTATTCAGCTTGGAGCAAAATGGTATGCTAATAGGTGGTTTATGTTGGGTGAAATGAATGTTGCCCGTCCTTTTATTTATTCTCATGATACGCCTATTGGTAATTACGGTATGGAAAATCAACCACTGGCTCACCCGTTAAGTGGTAATTTTGAAGAGGGGATTTGTGTCATTCGTAGATATGAAAAGACATTTTATATGCAAATTAAAGCTTCTTTGTTGCGTCAGGGATTGAATACTTCGGAGTGGAATGTTGGAAGTGATATTTATCTTTCTTATGATGACAGAAGTAATGAATATGGCAATTATATGCTAAATGGTAAGTTATATGAACAAGCAAGTATAGCTTTTAGATTGGCTTATCCTATGGATTGTTTTTTTAGAGAATGGTTCGGAGAGACAGGATATAGTGTAAGTCGCATAGATAATCATTTTCACAAAAATCAATTGTGGATAAAAATTGGATTTGTTACAAATATTTTTTAGGTTAAGAAAATAAAATAATTTATCTTTGTAAAAAATACTGAATATTTATTTTTAGTGCATGTTTCGTATTTTAAAACATATAAATTTATTAGTGGCATTGGTTGGCACTATATTTATTATTTACTTTTTACCTAATAATTTTTTTGCTAAATATAGAGTAGATAAGATATATAAAGGAAAGGCAGGAATAAATTCTCACCAATTCCTTGAGGATTTAAATAATGACGGTAATGAGGAACAAATTATTTTTGATTATAATAAAACTTCTCTTGGCCATGTTTTGATGATATTGACTAAAGACGGTAAAAACTTGTATTATGAAGCATTGCCAAGTGGATACTATTTTGTGGAAAATAGAATGGTTCATAATAATTTCTTTTGTGATTATAACGGGGACGGGATAAAGGAATTATTCTTTTTGACACTTTATAATGATACTGTTTACCTAGATATAAGGAGTTTTGATAAAGGATTGGAAGATAGTCGTATAAGGGTACATAAACCTATTTGTCGTTATTTATTGTGGAATGGCAAACCTGATGTTTATCAAACAAGTATGTATTTTGCCGATTTGAATAATGATGGATATAAGGATGTGATTTTTTCCTTGAATGGGACCTATGCTATTCAACCCAGACGTGCTTTTGTGTATGATATAAGAAATAATATTTTGTATCAATCACCAAAAACTTCGGTAAATTATTATGGCTTTGTTTATGATGAGGAATCAGGGTTGATGTTAAATTCAAATTTTGCCACGGGTAATACTCTTCCGTTATCTTATTTGGAGCTTTTTAAAAATTCAAAAAATGAAGATAGTTTAGCATATTATAATAGGTTAAAAATAATTGGTTATAAATATGGAGATTTTTCATCTTATATCTTTGTGTTAAACAAGAAGTTAGAGTTTCAATTTCCTCCGATAAAAACAGGAGATTTTAATTTTTCTACAGATATTATTTATGTTAAACCATATATCTATGCTTTAACTTCTTCAGCCAGGGATACTAATTTTGTCCCTACTATAAGAGTGGTGGAGCCTAAAGACGGAAAAATAGTAAAAGAGAAAAAATTTACGGATTACAAAGGGAATATTGCCCGTCTTGTAAAAACTGATGATGGTTTTGCCATTTTTTTTAAAGGTAATAAGGATATTGTAGTGTATGATACTTCTTTTAATGTAAAAAAGAAGTTATTAAATTCCTATACTTTTTTTGATGGAGGTATAGATTTAAATGGAGATAATAAATATGAAACTATTTTATATGATGATTCGCATATATATATTTATAGTGAAGATTTTTTACAAAAGGTAGTTATTCCTATTACTTATTGTGGCAATATTTTAAGAGATTTTAGAGTATATAAAGTAGCAGGTACATCTTATTTTTCTTTTATAATTGGAGATAGTTTTTTTGAATTTAAGTATCATAGAAACACATTATATTTTGTTCGCTATATATTCTACTTTGTTTTATTTATTTTAGTGTATTTATTTTTCTATCTTATAACAAAAGCACATTCTTATTGGATAAAGAAAGATAATGTACGGTTAGAAAAATTAGTATATGAACGCACTAAAGAATTAGCAAGTATAAATGAGGAATTGAGCCTTCAGAATGAAAGGATAAGTGAGCAAAGAGATCAATTAGTACAACAAAAAAAGATGATAGAGGGTATTCATACTGATTTGATGGAGAGCATAGAATATGCGCGTAGATTGCAACGATCTATTTTTCCTAATCCTGATATATTATTAGAGACATTTTCTGATATGATGGTGTTGTTTATGCCAAAAGATAAAGTAAGTGGTGATTTTTATTGGTGGGTAAATGTAGATGACATTACTGTAGTAGCAGTATCTGATTGTACAGGACATGGTGTTCCCGGTGCATTTATGAGCATGTTGGGCATAGCTTTTTTGTGGGAAATAGTGAACAAGGAAAACGTAATGGATGCGGGTATGATATTGGATGCTATGAGGGAAAAGGTAATAGCAGCACTTGGACAAAAAGGGGCGTTTGGAGAGCAAAAAGATGGAATGGATATGTCTGTGATTATATATAATACCAAGACAAATATTTTAGAGTATGCAGGAGCAAATAATCCTGTGTATTGGATATCTGAACAACAAGAAATAGAAGTACTTTCCAATCAGGAAAAAGTGAAATTTTTTGAAAAGCGAGGAAAATATTCTTTGTATGAATTACGTCCTGATAAAATGCCTATTGCCTATTATGTTAATATGAATCCTTTTTCCAAGGTTGTAGCAAAACTGAATAAAGGTGATATTTTGTACTTATTTACGGACGGATTTGCTGACCAGTTGGGTGGACCTAAAAATAAAAAATACAAAACAATAACTTTTAAACGATTATTGTTGGAAAATGCAGAAAATCCTTTGATAAAACAAAAATATATAATTAAACAGGTGTTTGTAGATTGGAGAGAAAGCTTTGGAACACAAATAGATGATGTAACTGTTATTGGTGTAAGATTGTAAAATAATTATTCCTATCCCTTTTATTTTGTTATTTTTGCTTCTGAAAATTATATATTGATGAAAAAGATGAGTCTGCAAGATATAAAATTGACAAAAAGTTTATTGAATAATGCAAATAATATTGTTATAGTTTCTCATGAAAATCCCGATGGAGATACCATTGGTTCTTCACTTGCATTAATGTTGGTGTTAAAGAATATGGGTAAAAAAGTAAATGTTGTAATAAATGATGATTTACCGGAATTTTTGAAATGGATACCTGGTGCTAATGAGTATTTGGTTTATGAAAATAATCCCAATGATGTAAAACAAGTAGTAGAAAGTTCCGACCTTATTTTTTTAGTGGATTTTAATGATTTAGACAGAATGGGAAAAATGAAAACAGTTTTTTCTACCATTTCTTCCAAAAAGTGTGTAATGATAGATCACCATCCTGACCCTAAAGAGAAATGTAATGTTATGTTTTCTTTTCCTGGAACGAGTTCTACTGCTGAACTTGTATATGACTTTTTTGTAAACTTAGAGTTTGACAACTATATTGATAAAGAGGTGGCAACTTGTATTTATACGGGAATAATTACGGATACAGGAAATTTTGCATTTAATTCATCTTCTCCGCATCTATTTGAAGTGGTTTCCGCTTTATTGAGTAAAGGTGTGGAGAAAGACGATATATATAATAAGGTTTATAATAATTTTTCTTATGATAGAATGCGGCTTGTTGGACTTGGGTTGCACAAAAGGCTTGTATATTGGGAAAAATATAATACTGCATTTATTTATTATTCCAAAACAGATTTAGTTAACTATAATCATCAAAAAGGAGATACGGAAAATATTGTAAATATCCCAATGTCTATAAAAGGTGTGTTTTTTTCTCTACTTTTGATTGAAAAAGATGATTATGTAAAAATGTCTTTTAGGTCCAAAGGTAATTTTCCTGCCAATTATATTGCTAAAAAATATTTTAATGGAGGAGGACATCTAAATGCAGCAGGTGGCAGATGCTATAAATCTTTAAAAGAAACTATTGAAGACTTAAAAAAAGTATTGGAAAATGATGAAATTATTAAAGGTTTTTTTGATAATAGTAAGTAGTGGGCTGTTTTTTACATTTACTATTGGAGGTTGTAGAAGCAACAAAAAAAATAACAGAACGGAAAATATAAATCCTGCAAAGTATAAAAAGACATTTGAGGGGATAAATCGCTATCTTGAAAAAGATTATGCCAAGCAAATAAAATTGTATGTAAAGAGGCATAATTGGAATATGACGGAGAAAAAAACCGGTATATGGTATGAAATTTATTACCATGGTAAAGGTCCAAAAGTTGAAAGTGGAGATATGGTAGATATTTCCTATGATGTATATCTATTAGATGGCACATTATGCTATTCGTCTGATAGCCTTGGGACAAAACGGTTTGTGGTTGGTAGCAGCAATGATGTGGAGTCAGGTCTTGATGAGGGTATGCTTATGTTGCACGAAGGAGATAAAGCCAGATTCATTTTTCCACCATACAGAGCACACGGCTTGTTGGGAGATGATAATAAAATTCCTCCTTTGAGCATAATTTTATATTATGTAGAAGTATTGAAAGTATATAAAAAGTAAAAAAAATTGTGAGGAGAAAATTATTGTATATAACCTGTTCTTTTGTTTTACTTTTAGTATTATTTGGGGGGTGTGTAAATAACAAGGAAGTAAAATCTCCTTTTAGAGGATTTAAAATGCTAGGAGACAGTTTGTTCCTTAAATATGATGCTTTGTCGGATAAAGGAATTTCACCAAGAGAAAATGATTTAATTTTACTTAATCTTACTTATGCTACATATCCCAAGGATAGCATAGTGTATAAAACAACGGCAAAAATAAAATTGAATTATGGCAGTAGTCCGAATGATATTGAAAATGCTTTGTTCCATCTTTCGGATGGAGATAGTGCAACTTTGATTGTTTCTCCCCACCATTTTTTTACTAATAATTTGGACACTGCTGTGCCCAATTATTTTGTCGATAAAACATGGATGTATATACATATTAAAATAGATAATATTGAACCCTATACCGTGTATATAAATAGAGTGAAAAAAATGTTAGATTGGATATATGAATCAATTGATACTGATATGTCTTATAAAACTTTTATTAACAACCTATTATTATTTGAAAAGCGAGGTGGAATTACAAAAATTTTATTAAAAAAAGGTGTAGGAGATACAATTTCGCCTGGAGATACAATAAAAATAAATTATGAAGGTTATTTCTTTGATGGCAAGTTATTTGATTCTACGGTAAAAACGAATAATCCTATGGAATTCGTATATGGTAGGGAAAAACAAGTGATACCTGCTTTTGAAATGATGTTGAAAAATATGCAAGACAAAGAAAAAGCTTTGTATATTGTAGCTCCTGAATTTGCATTTGGAACAAGAGGCGTAAAAGATATTGTGCCGCCTAATGTTCCCTTAATTTTTGTATTGGAAGTTGATACTGTTAAAAAAGGTATAAGCTTATGAAAAGGTATAATTTTTTTTCTATTGGGGTTGTTTTATTAGTAATGACATTTTTTTCATGTTCAAGCAAAAATGGATTTGAAGAAATTAATGGAATTAAAACAAAATTTTTTGTAAGAAATGATAAGGCACCTAAGCCCGTACCTGGAGATATTTTAGTTCTAAAATTGAAATATACAACTTCTAATGATTCAGTTATTTTTGACTCAAAAGATATTCCTACATTTAGAATGCAATTAAAAAAATCTAATGCACATGTGCCAACTATTGATGATGCATTGGCTATGCTTCATGTTGGAGATTCGGCAGAGTTTTTGATTGATGCCGAAACATTTTATGTGGTAACTAAAAAATCTACTTTACCTAAGCAGTTTAAACGTGGAGATATGCTTAAATTTTATGTTAAATTAGATGATATTTTAACAAAAAAGAAATTTTTGGAAGAACAGCGAAAAAGAAATGAAAGAACGGCAAAATTAGAGGAATCAGAGATAAGACGTTTTTTAACTTTGGAAAATATAAAAGTAAAGCCCGATAGCAGTGGAATTTATTATATTGAAAAAAAGAAAGGAACAGGTCCTCATCCCGAAGTGGGAGATAAAGTGACAGTGCATTATGTTGCAAGATTTTTGTCAGGTGAGCCTTTTGATAATTCCTATGATAGGGGAGAGCCTTTTACTTTCACTTTTGGAGTAGGGCAAGTAATTGCAGGTTGGGATATAGCTATAAAGAAGATGCAAAAAGGAACAAAAGCAATGGTAATTATTCCTTCCCGTTTAGCTTATGGCGCTAAGGGATATTCCGATGTGATACCTCCATATACTCCTCTTATATTTGATATAGAGGTGATTAAAATAGAAAAAGGAAGCAATAAATAATAATTTTTAAAATAATGAACAATGAAAAGAGTATTTTTATTTTTTAATTTAATTTTAACTTTAAGTTTTTTAATTATGGCACAAAACAATGATGATTTGAAAGATTTTAAGACTACAGCATCGGGTCTTAAATACAAAATTTTAGAGCATGGAAAAGGTAAAAAACCTGAAAAAGGTTCTATTGTAGAAGTTCATTACAAGGGTATGTTTATGGACGGAAAAGAGTTTGATAATTCTTATAAAAGAGGAACTCCGTTTAAGTTTACTCTTGGTATGGGACAAGTGATAAAAGGTTGGGACGAAGGCATTGCTCTGCTTAGAGAAGGTGATAAAGCCGTGTTTATTATTCCCCCTGAACTTGGTTATGGCAATAGACAAGTGGGACCTATTCCTGCTAATTCTACATTGAAGTTTGAGGTGGAACTGATAAGCGTAAAAGACCCTATCAAAGTAGAACCTTTTGATGTAAGTGGTAAAGATACCGTAACTACTGATGACGGATTGAAATATATTGTGGTAAAATCTAATCCTAATGGTAAAAAAGCCGAAAAGGGACATAAGGTAAAAGTACATTACACAGGATATTTTGAAGACGGTAAAATATTTGATTCATCGGTGAAGCGTGATCAACCATTGGAATTTACTTTGGGAATAGGACAAGTAATAAAAGGTTGGGACGAAGGGGTAAGCCTAATGAAAGAAGGCGAAAAATACCGTTTGATAATACCATATAATTTGGCTTATGGAGAAAAAGGATACCCTGGAGTGATACCTCCTAAGGCAACTTTGATTTTTGATGTGGAATTGTTGAAAGTGGAATAATGTCTTTTATCGTTTTATGGTAAAACGAGGGAAAAGCGGTCTATAATTTAGGCCGCTTTTTTATTTGGATATAAAATTTATTCTATGTCTATACTTGTTGCTGTAGTGGCTAGTAAAGCAGGTGCCCATTGTAAGACTTCTTCATCTATATTGAAAGTAGGAGAGTGTAAACTATTTTTTGTTTCGGGTTTTTGTGGATTACTTGTGCCAAGTCTGTAAAAAACTGCAGGTGCATTGTGTGAGTAATAGGCAAAATCTTCTGCAGTCATTCTTACATCAAGGTCTATAACATTTTCCGTTCCTAAAAACTGTATTGCAACGTTCTTGAAAGTGATGCTTTTGTCAGGATTGTTGTATAACACTGGATACCCTTTTATTATTTTCACTTCGGCAGTTCCTCCGTATGCTTTTGCTGTTTGGTTGGCTATTTCTTTTATTTTTTCAAGGGCTTTGTCTCTCCATTGTTCATTCATAGTTCTAAATGTGCCGTGTATTTCTACGGTATTAGGGATTACATTAACTATGCCGTTTGCCATTACTTTGCCAAAAGATAATACCGAAGGTATGCTTGCAGGTATTGTTCGGCTCACTATTGTTTGCATAGCAAGTATTGTGTGTGCAGATATTATTACGGGGTCTATTAGTTGATGAGGAAGGGCGGCATGACCTCCTTTGCCTTGTATTGTGATGTATATTTCATCAGAAGATGCCATAAAGTTTCCTGGTTTTATTCCTATTTTTCCTGCAGGAATATCAGGCATTACATGTTGTCCTATAATTAAATCGGGCTTTATGAAGTGGAATAATCCATTATCTAACATTGTTTTTGCTCCACCCGGTAGTTTTTCTTCTGCAGGTTGGAATATACACCATATTGTTCCTTCCCATTGTGTTTTGGTAAGAGATAGTATTCTACAAGCTGTAAGTAATGATGCGGTGTGGGCATCATGTCCGCATGCATGCATTATTCCTTTGTGTTTTGATTTGTAAGGAATATTGTTTTTTTCTTCTATTGGCAGGGCATCTATGTCTGCACGAATTGCAATACTTTTTTTATTCGGGTTTTTGCCTTCTATTTTTGCTACTACACCTGTTTCTGCAAATTGTGTAAAATATTCAATATTGTATTCTTTTAGTTGTTCTATTATAAATTCTGTAGTTTGAAATTCTGTAAATGACAGTTCGGGATACATGTGTATGTATCTTCTTAATTCTCTTGTTTCGTGATAATATTTTTTTGAAAGTTCTTTAATTTTTTCTTTCATATTTATAAAAAATTATAATGATGCTAATATGTTATTAAAAATAAAATATGATGCAATATCTAATATAAATAATACGGTGCTAATGATTATGTAAATTATAGCTGGTTGTATGCGTTTGGCTATAATACGCATAAAATAATATGATGACAATAATGCTCCCAAAAATAAAATAAAAAAGTAGTTTTCAGGTGAAAAAACAGACCCTATTATATGAGCTAATATATAAAAGGAGTGTGTGTATATAATAGTTTTTGCGGGTATGTTTTTTTGTAAGTTCCAATTGTAATAGTTTGAAAAGTATTCAAATAGGTATGCTAATGCTAATAGGTATGTAAATATCAATATTCCAAAAACAATAGAATGTATGGCAATGAATACAAACCCCATTTGTAGTCCAAAATACCATAAAGAACCTATTAAGAATGAAAACATCAAAAAAACAGCGGAGTATGTTAAAAAATAGATATGCTTATTTCCCTGTTCTTTTATTGATTTTCGCCATTCTACCGGAAAATTTTTAATAAATGACCAAAGTTTGTTGAAAAAGTAATGTGGGGTCATTTTTTTGATTAGTTATTTTTGTATTCCCAGTCAAAGCCGTCTTTTTTGTCTTTTACTATTATTCCCTTTTCTGTAAGTTGATTCCTTATTTTATCTGCCAAATCATACATTTTTTTTGCTTTCAATTCCATTCTTACAGATAATATTAAATCTATGAGTTCGGCAGTAAGGTTGTTGTTTGTTTGATAGAATGATTCGGGAAATACCAGTCCTAATATATCAAATATTAGGTTGTGATATAGTGTTTTAAGTTCTTGCAAATTGTTTTTATCTATATTTTTTTGGCCTTGTGCCACTTTGTTTATTTCCCTTATCAGTTCATATAGGTGAGCAAACAATACAGGTGTGTTAAAGTCGTCGTCTAATGCGGCATATATTTTTTGTTTCCAATCTTCTGTATTGATGTCTGTTGTGTTGGATGAGGATATTTTGTTAAGTGTGGTATATGCTTTAAATATTTTATCTAAATTTTTTTCTGCGGCTTTTAGTCCTTCTAAAGAGAAGTCTAACGGACTTCTATAATGTGCAGTAAGTATAAATAGTCGTATTGCCACTGGTTCGTATTTTTTATCCAATAGTGGGTTGTTACCTTCAAAAAATTCAAATAATGTAATGAAGTTTCCGAGTGATTTACTCATCTTTTGGTTGTTGATAGTTATTAGGTTGTTATGCATCCAATATTTTACAGGTTCTTCTTTGGTTGCGGCAACATTTTGAGCAATTTCACATTCGTGATGCGGGAACATTAAATCCATGCCTCCTCCGTGTATATCAAATTTTTCTCCGAGGTATTTTGTACTCATAACGGAGCATTCTATATGCCAACCGGGAAATCCTTTACTCCATGGACTATTCCATTTCATTATGTGGCGAGAATCTGCTTTTTTCCAAAGAGCAAAGTCAAATGGGTTCTTTTTTTCGTCTTGTTTTGCAAGGTTGTCTCTTGTGGTTGCCAGTAATTCTTCTATTTTTCTTCCGGATAGTTTTCCGTATTTGTGTCGTTTGTTATATTTTTCTACGTCAAAGTATATTGAGCCGTTTACTTCATAAGCGTATCCGTTTTTAAGAATCTCTTGTGCCATTTCTATTTGTTCTGGTATGTGTCCTGAAGCATGTGGTTCTATGCTTGGTGGCAAAGTGTTGAGTAGTTCCATGGCTTTGTGGTATCGGTTAGTGTAGTTTTGTGCTACTTCCATGGGTTCTAATTGTTCCAGTCTTGCTTTTTTGGCTATTTTGTCTTCTCCTTCGTCTGCGTCATTTTCCAGATGTCCTACATCTGTGATGTTTCTAACATATCTTACTTTGTATCCAAGGTGTTTAAGGTAACGAAATACAAGGTCAAATACTATTGCACTTCTTGCATGTCCCAAGTGTGGGTCTCCATATACTGTGGGACCACATACATACATTCCTACTTTGTCTTTTATTACAGGAACGAATTTTTCTTTTTTTCTTGTTAATGTGTTGTATATGTGCAAATTATGTTGTTTTACCATGGTTTTATTGATATTTTATATCTACAAGTTTACCGTTTTTGTAAATATTTATTTTTATTAAGTTTCCGTCGGCATCGTAAAAGTATTTTTTGCCGTTTATGAGTTTTCCTTTTTCGAAATATCCTTCTGCTGTGATTTGTTTTTTAGTGTTATACAGTCGTTTGTTACCTGTATCTTGGAAGTATTCCAAATCTTTTTGTTTTTGGGTATTTGTTTGTTTTATTATTTTTTGTGGCTGAGTTGTATCTTCTTTTGTTGTTTGCTTGCTTGGGTTTTTATAAATTTTAGTTGCTTCTGCATCTATTTCTCCGTCATGGAATACTTTTTCTACTTTTAGGTTTCCGTTTTCGTCATATTCTTTTATTACTCCGTTTTCTTTTCCGTTTTTCCAATTTCCTTCAATCATTATATTACCATTTTCGTAGAAGTATTTTTGTAATCCTTCCCGTTTTCCTCTTTCGTTGTAGTTCCAGTCGTATGCTACTTTACCGTTTTTATGATAAAATTTGTACTTTCCTACCCATTTATTTCCTTTCCATATACCTTCTTCGGATAAGTTTCCATTTTCATAGTATATTTTTACATATCCATCGGGTCGGTTGTTTTTATATGTAACTTCTTGTTTTATTTTTCCGGAAGGGTAGTAAAATTTCCAAACACCTTCTTTTTTGTTGTTTATGTATTTGCCTTCTTCTTGTTTGATTTTAGAGTTGGGATAATATGTTATCCAGTATCCTTGCTTAAGACCATTGGCATCTGTTTTATTAAGTGTGTCTGTTTGTGCAAATGCAGGATTTATGTTTATAGTGAGAATAAAAAGAAGTGCTTTCCACAGGTGTTTCATATACGGTCTGTTTAATTTTATTATTAATTTGCGAAATTAAATAAAATTTTCTTATTTAGGAGGAATATGTGGAAAGTATATGTAATAAAAAAACGGCTTTTTCAAAAGCCGTTTTTTTGATTAGTCTGTGTTTCAAATATTTATTGTTTTTTTACCTTTTCAAGTTTTATACGGAATATTAATGTGCTATAAGGTTTGATTGGGGAATTTGGTATGCCATATTCTCCATAGGCAAGGTTATATGGTATATATACTTCCCATTCGTCTCCTTCGTGCATTTTTGTAAGTGCTTGGCTAATTCCTGGTATTATTTTGTTTAATTTAAATTCTGCAGTTTTGCCTTCGGCAGTGCTGTCAAATACTGTTCCGTCTATTAGTGTTCCTTTGTAGCTTACTACTACTATGTCGTTTGTATCCGGTTGAATGCCATTGCCTTTGTTTATTACTTTGTATTGTAGTCCACTTTTTAAGGATACTACACCTTCTTTTTTTGCATTTTGTGCTAAGAAATCTTCGTTTGCTTTTTTAAGAGCGGCCATTTGTGCCATTTGTTTTTCGTGATTGTATTTTTGTAGGAAGGTATTGGCTTCTTTCGGGGATAGTTTTGCTTTGCTGCCGAACATTTCTTTCATACCTGCCACTACTAAGTCATAGTTTAGATTTGCATAGTGTTGAGTATCAGTTTTTAGTGTGTTTGCTATTACTACTCCAAGAGCATAACTCATAGAGTCTTCTTTGTTGGAAATTGTTGTGTTTTCTGTTTGGTTTTTTTCTGTTTTGTTACATGCGGAAAGTATTATTCCACCTGCTAAAATTAGTAATACTACTTTTTTCATTTGTTTAAAAATTTAATTTGTTTAATTAGGTTGGCAAAGGTAATTATTTAAGGTGGATATTTATGTTTTATTTACTATTATTTTTTTTATTTTCTCCATAATAATATCCATAGTTGTATCCATAACCGTATCCATAGCCGTAGTAATTTCCGTTGTGCGAATATTTTATATTGTTGAATACTATTGCAAGATTTTGTATTTGCATATCATATTTTAACCTGTTTATATTGTTTATAAATGTTCTTTTGGAATATGCTTGGCGTACTACATATAGTTTTAAGTCGGCATTTTTATATACGGGTAGTGCATCTATAACTAATCCTATCGGAGGAGTGTCAAATACTACTATGTCATAATTTTCTGATAGATAATTTATTAGTTTGTTCATTTGTGGGGAAGATATTAATTCTGTCGGGTTTGGTGGTTGAGGTCCTGCTGGTATAAAGTCAAAATTACCTTTGGTATCGTGTATTATACATTCGGTAATTGAGTGTTTATTTATAAGTATTGAACTGATACCTTTTTGGTTATCGTATGAGAAGTTTTTATGGACTTGAGGTTTTCTGAGGTCAAGGTCTATGAGTATCACTTTTTTCCCAAATCCTGCTATTATTGCAGATAGGTTTATGGATACAAATGTTTTTCCTTCTCCGCTTATGGTTGATGTTATTGCAATGATTTTTTTCTCTTTTTGTATGTTGAAAAATTCTATATTTGTACGTAATTGTCTAAATGCTTCAGTTATATGTGTTTTGCTTTTGGGATCCACCTTTAAAACTTGGTTTGATGAATCGTTGGTGTGAGGAATGTTGCCTATAATGGGAACATCGGTATAATCTGTAATGTCTTCGGTAGATATTATTGTATTGTAAAGTAGATAACGAATAATTATGTATAAAAGACTCAATATAAATGCAATTAAGATGGTGGATATTATAACTAAATCTTTTTTAGGGAGTATGGGGGCTGATGGAACAGAAGCTTTTTCCAGTATTGTATTATTGGATATAGAACCTGCTTGATATATGAGATATTCTGTTTTTTTCTTTAATAAGTTGTTGTAGTATTCTTCGTTTATTTTGTAAAGTCTTGCTAATCGGGAATGTTCTATTTCGTTTGTTTTTTTTGTGTTTAATTTAGCATTGTATTGTATTATTTTCTTTGTTATTTTTTGTATTTCCGATTGCTTATGTTTTATGAGTGATTGTAATAGAGCTTTGATAAGTTCCTTTTGTTTTTCTATCTTTTTAGTTATGGATTTTACTTTTAAGTTGTTGGGTTGTAGGTTGTTTAATAATTCTTCTTTTTCATCTATAAGTTGTTGGAGTGTGTTAAGTGATGTTAGTAGTGTGCTTTCTATGTCTAATCCACTTAGAAGTCCGAGTATTTCGTAAGTGTTTGTATTATCTTTATTTATTTTTGATAAAATATTTTTTAATGTAGTTACTTCATATTGTAATTCTGTTTTTCTGTCTTGAAGGTCATTTACTTTTTCAATATATACTAATGATATATCGGTCATTTGGGAGTATGTATTTGCTTTTTCGTATTTTTTTAGTTTTTTGTCTAAGTAGTTTAGTTTTTCATATACCAGCATACTTTGTTTTTCTATAAATTCAAGTATTTTCTTTGTGCTTTCTTTTTTTGTTTCCACATCGTATTTGAGGAATTCTTCGGCAATGGTATTTACCATATCGGCAACTTTTGTGGGATTGTTGCCAGTATATTGTATTCTGATGGTTTTTGCCAGATTGTTTTCTATGGTTATTTGTAGGTTTTGGTAATGTTTTTTGAATAATGTTTTGTCATCATATACTATGAAAAGGTATTTGTTTGATTTTAAACTGTTGTAGTTGTCTTGTATTTGTTTATAATTCTTTATTGTTACTTTTATTTGCATATCTGCTACAGGTGATTGCCATTTGCCTATAGTTATTTCTTTTGTGATGTTTTTTTTGCCTTGTTGGAATGATATTGTAGCTTTTGTAGGATTTGTAAATGTTATGTAAATAGGAGTGTTGTAGTAATTAAATTTTTTTATTTCTATTGCAAATGGAGAACTTTTGTATATCTCTTCACGCAAAAATGTTCCTTCTCTGAAGTAAGCTATTTTTAATGGAAGTTTGTTAAAAACTCTTTTGAGAAATTCTTTTGAGCGAAGTATTTCTATTGTATGTGGTAAGTCATTTTCATTGTTGTTGTTGTTATTTAAGTTATCTACGGTTTCCAGTATTTTTGATGTTTCTTCATTTTTGTTTATTTGTATTATGGAATATGCTTGGTATAGAGGTTGTGTATAGCGTAGATACAAGTAGCCCCCCAGTATTGATAGTACAAATATTAAAAATATTATTGGGAGTGATATTTTAATTACATGTAAAAACTTCTGAAAAGAGAATTTGTCGTTGTATGGTGGAACTTCTTTATATTGTTTCTTTGTCATATTTTCTTTGTTTATTTATATAATATACCATATAAAAATAGTATTGATGTAAGTAAACTTATGTATGGTGATATTTCTCCAAGTAAGCGGGAAGCGTATTTTGGTCGTGCTTCTACATATATTATGTCGTTTGATTGGAGTATAAAATTTGTTTTTTTCATTTTGTCTAATGAGCGGATATTGAATACATAGACTTGAGGATTTTTTAAGTCTCCTCTTATTAATTTTATTCTATATGCTTTTGCAAAAGATGATATGCCTCCTACTTTTGCCAATGCTTCTATTAGTGTGAAGTTCTCGTTGTCCATATATACTACTGCACCTCTTTCAGCTCCTGATGAGAAGACGAAAACTCTTCTATTTGTTACATTTATTATTACAAATGGAGATTTTATGTAGCTTGAATATTGCTTTTCAAGAAATGTTTCGGCTTCTTCTACGGTTTTTCCTGCTATGTGTACAGTATTTATTATTGGGAGTTTGATGTTGCCGTTTTTATCTACCAAGTATTCTGGTGTTTGATTTGCTTGTATTTGCTTTGCTTCCATATCTACGAGTATATATCCGTTGTTTGAATATACTTGGACTTTTAGTTTGTCAAATGGGCGTATTACATATTCTTCTACTCCAGTGGTGTCAAAGTTGTTATATTTAAATTGTTTTGGAGTTTTGAACATTTGATTTGGATAAAATATTTTACAACTATTTAAAAATATGATTGGAATTGAGAATATTATTATTTTTAAGAGTGAAGACTTTTTCATATTATATTTCTTTTCTTAATCTTGAATCAGGGATATTCATTTGTTCTCTATATTTTGCTACGGTTCTGCGTGCTACTTTGTAGCCTTTGTTTTTTAGTATTTGTGCAATTTTTTCATCTGAATACGGATGTCGTTTGTCTTCGTTTTCCACTATTTCTTTGATTATTTCTTTTATTTCTCGGGTAGATACTTCTTCGCCTGTAGTTGTGGTGGACCTTTCAGAGAAGAAGAATTTTAATGGGTATATTCCCATAGGTGTTTCTACATATTTGTCTTTTATTGTCCGAGAAATAGTAGATACATCAAGATTTGTTTTTTCTGCAATGTCTTTAAGGATAAGTGGTTTTATGTTTTTTTCATCTTGGGTAAGAAAAAATTCTTTTTGGTGGTCAACAATTGCTTTCATTACTTTGAGCATTGTGTTTTTTCTTTGTTCAAGGGAATCAATAAACCACTTTGCTTTTTCTTTGTGTTCTTTTATATAACTTGCAGTTTTTCTATCCAGTTTTTCATTATCGTATTTATTACTTATTCTTACCGATGGAGAATTTTTCTGATGTAAAGAGATTTCTATCTCATTAGTATCTTCATCTATTGTAAGAATAAAGTCAGGTACTATTTGGTTGTAATTTTGGGTTACATTTTCGTTTATTGAAAGTCCCGGTTTGGGGTTTAATGTTTTTATGAGATCAAGGGCTTTTTTTAGTTCATCTTCTGTAATGTTTAGTTTTTTTATTATTTTTTCGAAATGTTTGCTTCCCAGTTCTTCTATGTAGTTTTCAATAATCTTTGTAGCAAGTGTTATATATTTTTTTTCTTCTTCGCTTATAGGTTTTTTTCGTTTTAATTGTAGTAATAGGCATTCTTGCAAGTTTCTTGCTCCTATGCCTGCGGGGTCTAATTTTTGTATTGTTTTTAGCACTTCGTCTATTTCTTGCTCAGTAGCTATTATTCCTGCTTTTTCTATAATGTTTCTTCTTATAAAAGGATATTCCTTTGTTAGGTAACCGTTGTTGTCCAGGTTTCCTATTATGTATTGTGCAATTATTTTTTGCTTGTCAGTAAGGTTGTAGCTTAAATTGAGTTGGTTTTCCAGTTCCTCTCTAAATGATGTGCGAGATGCTATTTGGATTTGATAATCTTCTTTGGTATAGTTGTTTTTATATAGTTTGTATTCCGGATATTCATCAAGGTTGTTTTGGAGTTCCATAGCCTCATCAAGTGTCGGTTTGGGCTCTTCCGTTGTATTATTATCAGGGTGGTCAAATTCTTGTAATTCCGTATCGTTTTGTGTTTGTATCTCAATATCTTTGTCTATATCTGTGTCGTTATTATTATCATGGTTTTCTATTTCCAAAAGAGGATTTTTTTCTATTTCTTCTTTTAATTTTTTTTCAAGTTCGATTGTTGGGACTTCAAGCAATTTTATTGCTTGCATTTGTTGAGGAGTAAGTTTTTGTTGTAATCGCTGTTGTTGTGATAATGATTGTTTTGCCATTAATTTTTTATTATATAGATTTTTTACAAAGTTATAAAAAATAATACAATGAATTGTATTTTATAATGATTATGTGGTGGTGATTTAGTGTGTTTTCTTTATTTTTACAATAAAATTGAGAATGTAAAAGAAGTGGGAAAGAGTGATTTTAATTTTTCTTCTGGTATTTGTTTTTCAAAAATAGCAAAAATAGCACTTCCACTACCGGACATTTGTACAAATTTTGCTTCCGCTTTATATAATTTTTCTTTGATGTATGCCAACTCGGGGAATTTGTTAAATGCAAAGGTTTCAAAGTCGTTTTTTATTGTGTGTTTCCATTCATTAAGAGATATTCTTGTTATTATGTTATTGAGGTGGTGAGGTGCCTGCATAGGAGTAATGTTTTTGTATGCTTCTACCGTTGATATATGAATTTGTGGTTTAATTATGACTAAATATTTTTCTTTGAGGGAAAGTGTGGTTATTGGAGTAAGTATGTCTCCGCGTCCTGTGGCAAATGAAGGAGTGTTGTCTATAAAGAATGGGCAATCACTGCCAAATATGCTTACTATTTGTTTTAATTGAGATGTAGATATATTTAAATTAAAGTATTGGTTAAGTGCTTTTGCAAAGAATGCGGCATCGGCAGAGCCTCCTCCGAGACCTGCTTGTGTAGGTATGCGTTTGTGTAAATGTATGGCTAATGTTGGTATATTATAATGTTTTCTAAAATGTTCGTATATTTTTATTACTAAATTTGAGTTGTCGGTAGGCGATGGGATACCTGATATGGTAAATTGTTTTGTAGGAGATTTAATAAACTCTAATATGTCGTATAAAGGAATCGGGTAAAATATGGTTTCTATGTTATGGTATCCGTCAGGGCGTTTTTCTGTTACATATAATCCTATGTTTATTTTGGCATTTGGATATATTATCATTTTTCTATTTCTATTAGTTTTACATTTAGTTGTAACTGTGATATGCCTTTCCAAATATTTTCTTGTAAACTAAATATTATGTTTATAGGATATTTTATTACATCGGGATATATATTTGCTTGATTGAAGGCTATAGCATTAAAGTAGTTTTTGCCATCTGACAAGTATAGTTTA
Source organism: uncultured Bacteroidales bacterium (assembly GCA_964421355.1). Lineage (GTDB taxonomy): Bacteria > Bacteroidota > Bacteroidia > Bacteroidales > JALTDM01 > JALTDM01. Next base: position 26,447 of record CAYQWX010000007.1, on the reverse strand, counting down.
AGATGTGTATTGTTTTTTCCCACAGGTTTTGTGTGGTGAGGGTGTGCTTTTATATTTTTAATGTAAAATAGAGGTTCGGGATTTTCAGGACCAAAAGGTGCAAATGATTGAATTATTTTGTTAAAATATTCTGTGAGGGGGTCAAAGTCTTTTAGCTCCAAGTCGTATTCTAATTTTGGTTGTTTTTGTTGCTGTGTAATGGTTTGTTCCACAGCATTTTCAAAGCACTCTTCAAACTTTTGTAGGTGATTTGGTTTAAGTGTAAAACCTGCTGCAGCTTGGTGCCCTCCAAATTTCTCAAAACAGTGCTTGCATTTTGATAAAGCATAATATAAGTCAAAGTCGTTTACAGTACGTGCAGAACCTGATATTTTTCCATATTCATCCCTTGTTAGCACTACGGTGGGTTTAAAGAAGCGTTCCACTATTTTAGAGGCTACAATGCCTATTATTCCTTTATGCCAGTTTTCACCATATACTATTGCTGCATTTTTGGATTGTATTTTTTCGGTAAAATTTTCCAGAATATCCTTTTCTATGGAGTGTTGTTGACTTTTTCGTTGGTCATTCATTTGGTTTAATGAAGTAATGGCTTCCATATCATTGTTGTAGAATGCTTCTATTACTATTGATGCATGCTGCATTCTACCTGCGGCATTTATTCGTGGTCCTATTCCGAACGTGATATTTTCTATTGTAACTTTTTTATCTTGTGGTACTGAGAGTTCTTTTAGTTTTTGCAAGGCAGGAGAGGGATTGTTGTTTAATTTTTCCAATCCGAGTTGGCATAATAATCTGTTTTCGCCTGTTAGCGGAACAATATCTGATGCTATACTAATGGCTACTATGTCTAAATATTCGTAAAGTTTATTGAATTCTATATTATGAGTTTGGGCAAATGCTTGAATAAGTTTAAACCCTACGGCACAACCCGATAAATGTTTATAAGGATATTTGCTTTCGGGAAGTTTGGGGTTTATAATTGTGTATGCATCAGGTAGTTGTGGTGGAGGATTGTGGTGGTCAGTAATTATTACATCTATTCCTTTTTCTTTGGCATAATTAACAGGTTCAATGTCTGAAATGCCACAATCAAAAGTTATTATTAAAGAGTAGTCGTTTTCTTTAGCATAATCTATACCTTGTATAGATACTCCATAACCTTCTTTGTTACGTGTCGGAATGTAATATCCAATTTGGTTCTCGGGGAATGTTTTTGAAAAAAACGAATAAGCCATAATTATAGAGGTAGTGCCATCTACATCATAGTCTCCATAAAGCAATATTTTTTCTTTATTGCTTATGGCTCTAATTATTCTGTCAATAGCTTTTTTCATATTTGGCATGAGAAAAGGATCTAGCAGATTGGAGGTTGAAGGATGAAAAAACTTTTGAATTTTCTCTTTTGTATCTAATCCGCGTTGTAGAAGCAAAACTGCAGTTTCATAGGATATTTTAGGATATAATTTCATTAAAGCTATTATCTCTTGTTTAGAAGGTAATGGCTTTGGTATTGGTATGTATTTCATAATTGGTTATGGGTTTATATGATTAACTCCGTTTTTTAAATTTGTTTTGTAAATTATGTTATAAAAAAAGTCTGTTATTTGAGCATCTGTTAGTTCTTTGTTTTTTACATTACTTATTACTATGGGAAAATCTTTTACGGTGCGTAGATAATCATTGTAAGCTTGTTCTATGCCTTGTAAATATTCTGCAGTAATATGTTTTTCGTAAGGACGGGAGCGTTTTTTTATATTTTCCAATAACTCTTCAACAGGACGTTTTAGATAAATATATATGGACGGTAGAGGTAGTTTACCATAAATGATTTTATATATTTTAAAAAATAAATTGTATTGGTGTGAAGAAAGATTATTGGCAGAAAAGATAATTGTTTTATTTAGATAGAAATCTGATATTGAGAAGTCGTGAAACAATGAGGGTTGTAAAAACTCTTTTACTTGTTCATAGCGAGATATTAAAAAGTTTACTTCTACCATGAAGGCATATTGTTCTGGATTTTCGTAAAATTTTTCCAGAAAAGGATTATCTTCGAAACGTTCCAAGATAATTTTTGCATTGTATCGGTTTCCTATAGCATTTACGAGTGTAGTTTTACCTACTCCAATATTCCCTTCTATTACGACTGTTTTGTATTCTTTGCGGTTCATAAATAATAAAAAAAGAAGTTGCAGCAAAGATACATAAAAAGTGGTATTATGTTTTTTTACTGATTAACTATTTAAATTGACTTAGCAGTCCTGTACAGAACAAACAAGGTTACCTTGTTCTACTTTTTTGTTGCTAAAAAAGTAGATAGAATATTTTTATTCCCACTTTATTTTTATTTCTGTTCTTTTCTTTGTAGTGACAAAAAACGAACCAAAGAAAACACTTCAAAACTATGATTTCGTCCGTTTTATCTTTAAAAAAGGAAAGTGGTAAAGAAAACCGTGAGGCACAAACTTTAGTATTTATAGATTTGTTTCTCATAACAAAGATTTACATAATTTGTTTGGAGTAACCAATACTACTATTCATAAAATGGGACATTATTGAAGAAATGTAAAATTAATGTGCTTTAAAAAACTAATTATTTATAGAAAAAGTATTATTTTTACAATGCGAAAAAGTTTGCTTAAAAAAACTATAAATTATGGATAAAAAAAGAATTTATTTATTTGGAAACAGAAGTGCCGAAGGTGGTGCTCATTTGAAAAATTTATTAGGTGGTAAGGGAGCCAATCTTGCAGAAATGGCCAGAATTGGAATAACTGTTCCTCCCGGTTTTACTATCACTACTGAAACTTGTATTGAATACTACACTCTTGGAAAGGAAAAAATAGAGGAGTTGATTACTCCAAAAGTAATTGACGGTATAAAATTTATAGAAAATACTACTGGTAAAAAATTTGGAGATAAAGAAAATCCTTTGTTAGTATCTGTTAGATCTGGAGCAAGAGTTTCTATGCCGGGAATGATGGATACTGTGCTCAATCTCGGGATAAATGACGATGCAGTAGAAGGCTTGGCAAAAAAGACAAATAATCCGCGTTTTGCATGGGACGCTTACCGTAGATTTATTCAAATGTATGGAGATGTAGTAATGGGAGTAAAAGCCGAAAAAGGAGAAATAGATCCGTTTGAAGCTGAAATAGAAAAAATAAAAGAAAGAAGAGGAGTTAAGAATGATACGGAATTGAATGTTGAGGATTTGAAGGAACTGGTAGGAAGTTTCAAAAATGTTGTAAAAGACAGGACAGGAAAGGATTTTCCTACGGATCCTTGGGACCAATTATGGGGTGCTATAATGGCGGTATTTGATAGTTGGAATAATGAAAGAGCTATTGCCTATAGAAGAATACATGAAATACCAGATAATTGGGGAACTGCTGTAAATGTAGTAGCAATGGTATTTGGTAATATGGGAAATAAATCTGGTACAGGTGTTGCATTTACAAGAGATGCGGCTACGGGAGAAAAACGTTTTAACGGGGAATATTTAATAAATGCACAAGGTGAAGATGTAGTAGCAGGCATCCGTACTCCTTTACAAATTACTAAAGCAGATTCTATTGCTTGGGCAAAAGCAAATGGTGTATCAGAAGAAGAAAGAGTAGAAAAATATCCTTCCCTTGAAGAATATATGCCTAATGTATATAAAGAGTTGGTTGAAATAAAAAATAACTTGGAGCATCATTACCGTGATATGCAAGATATAGAATTTACCATAGAAGAAGGTAGATTGTGGTTATTGCAAACTCGTAATGGTAAACGAACTGGTGCAGCAATGGTAAGAATAGCATTAGATTTGTTGGATGAAGGATTGATTGATGAAAAAGAAGCAGTGTTGCGTGTAGAACCTAATAAATTGAATGAATTGTTGCATCCTGTATTTGATCCGGAAGCACTTAAAAAAGCAGGAGTTTTAACAAAAGGCTTGCCTGCTTCACCCGGTGCTGCTACGGGACAAGTAGTATTTTTTGCTGACGAAGCTATGGAATGGAATAAAGAAGGAAGAAAAGTAATATTGGTACGTATAGAAACTTCACCGGAAGATATAGAGGGAATGAATGCCGCACAAGGAATTTTAACTTCTCGTGGAGGAATGACTTCTCATGCAGCAGTAGTAGCAAGAGGTATGGGTAAATGTGCGGTGGTGGGAGCAGGTGATATTGAAATAGATTATGATAAAAGAGAGTTTAAAGTTGGTAAAGTTGTAATAAAAGAAGGCGATTGGATTTCTTTGAATGGCTCTACAGGAGATGTTTATTTAGGTAAAATTGACACAAAAGATCCTGAAATAAGTGGATATTTTAGCAGGTTGATGCAACTTGCAGATAAATATAGGAGATTACAAGTAAGAACAAATGCCGAAACACCTCGAGATGCAAAAGTGGCAAGAGAGTTTGGTGCAGAAGGAATAGGACTTGCTCGTACAGAGCACATGTTTTTTGAAGGTGAACGTATAATGCATATGAGAGAAATGATACTTGCTGATACCGAAGAAAAAAGAAGAGAAGCATTAAATAAATTATTACCGTATCAAAGAGCTGATTTTGAAAGTATATTTGAAGTGATGGAAGGCTTACCCGTAACTGTTAGGTTATTGGATCCTCCTTTGCATGAGTTCTTACCACACGAAGTAGAAGCACAAGAGGAAGTTGCTAAAGAAATGGGGGTAGATGTGGAAAAAATAAAAGAAAAAGTAGAGGAATTGGCAGAATTAAATCCTATGCTCGGACATAGAGGTTGCCGCTTGGGAAATACTTATCCGGAAATTACGGAAATGCAAGTTAGAGCCATATTGGAAGCTGCTTTGAATTTGAAAAAGAAAGGAATTAAAGCTCTTCCTGAAATAATGGTGCCTTTGGTAGGAGAGTCAAAGGAATTAAAATTGCAAAGGAATATAATAGAAGAAACTGCACAAAAAGTGTTTGAGGACTATAATGATAAAATAGACTTCATGATAGGCACTATGATAGAAATACCAAGGGCAGCACTTACTGCTGATGATGTAGCTGAATATGCAGAATTCTTTTCATTTGGGACAAATGACCTTACTCAAATGACTTATGGTTATTCCCGTGATGATGTATCTAAATTTTTGCCAAAATATAAAGAATTAGGTATATTGGAACATGATCCATTTCAAGTATTAGACCAAAGAGGTGTTGGACAACTCGTAGAAATGGGAACAAAGAAGGGTAGAAGTGTGAAAAAAGATTTGAAAGTTGGTATTTGTGGGGAACATGGAGGAGAACCTTCCTCTGTTGAATTTTGCCATAAGGTGGGAATGAATTATGTGAGTTGTTCGCCTTTTAGAGTTCCTATCGCAAGGCTTGCTGCTGCTCAAGCAAATATAAAAAACTCGGTTGAAGTAGAAGCATAGTTGATTAAAATAGCTAAGTAAAAAAAGCCATCTTACATTATGTGGGGTGGCTTTTTTATTTACTATTTCTAAAAAATGAAAATTTTACTCCGCCATATTCCCTTACATCGTATAATTTAATATCGGAAGAAAAGGAGTTTCTTTTGTCATGTTCTACAATTAAAATACCGTATTTTTTAAGTAATTGATTATTAAAAACAAAATCGGGTATTTGTGAGATAAAGTCTGCAGAAAATGGGGGATCAGCAAAAATTATATCAAATTTTTGAAGCAGTGTTGTTGTTTTATTGAAACAATCTCCCTTTAGTAATTTAACATTTGTAAGTCCTAATTTTTTGATATTTGAACTAATAAAAGTGTAATTTTTATAATTTTTTTCTATAGCAATCACATCGGAACCTCTTGATGCAAATTCGTAAGTGATATTACCACTGCCAGCAAACATATCTAATACAGAAATGTCTTCAAAATAAAAATCATTGTTAAGAATATTAAATAGACTTTCTTTCGCTCTGTCTGTTGTTATTCTGCTATTAAAACCTTTAGGATTAGAAATAACTCTTCCTTTGTATTTACCGCCTATTATTCTCAATTGTATAAGTTTTGTAATGCAAAAATAAATCATCAATTTCAATTGAATGGAATTTATAACCTATTGCATCTTTAGGGGGTGATAAAAGTATTTTATTGTTCTTTATACCAAAAATGTTTAAGGTCTTTTTTATTTCTTGATTTTCAAATAATTGAGAAAGATTTAGGAAATAAAATGCAGTCTCTTTTTTATCTAAGGTAAATTTATCATACAAATTTAAATTGTGATATAAAATATCATCAATATTTTTATATTTTAGAGTATTTGCCAGTAGTAGTTTGTTATTGGATATTAAAAACAAATAAAAATAATTGTCAAATGTGGCCGTTAATATTGAAGATTTAAAATCTGATGTTTTATATAAAGATAAAAAACTATCCAAAATGATAGAAAAAGTACTTCGTAAAAGTTTTTTGTCTATTTTATTTATATGTGTTTGTATTTTTCCATCTATTGCATAAATAACTTGAATGGAGTCAAAGAATAAAGTGTCCGTATATGTTTCATTGAAATTTTCTCCATATACAAATTTTAGTAAGTTGTTTTGTTTCTCATAGAAATGGAATGCTGTAGGTGTAAGTGTATTGTATTGGGTATCAATGAGTATTATTTCTTTTTGCAAATGTTGTTTATTAGTTTCAATTAGAGGCTTATTGTCTATTATTTCTCCCTTTTGATAATAAATTATTTTTTTTGATTTTGGACAATAAAAACTTTTAGAAAAAAAATTACCATTCAGCCTAATAACCGAATGGTAATTTGAAATATAAGAATTATTAAATAGTTTATCCTTAACAATAAAGTCGGTCATACATATTTATTCCCAGTTTCCGGTAGTGGTCACTTCTGTCATAGAACCTACTTTCAAAGTATCTTCAGGGTCAAAAGGTTTTGAGTCTATGGCCTCAAAAACAGGTTGTTTTGTTCCCGATACACTTATCAATCCTGCATGTAACTTAAATTTAGCACCTTTTGTATAAGGTACATAAGGTAGAGAGTCCACATTTACATTGGTAAGAATAGAATCCAATACAGGAATATAGGAGGTATCCCTAACTATTAAACCTTTTTTTATGGCGTCTTCTTCTGTAAGTGAATCTAATAGAGAATCTGGTATCATACCTATCTTTTTTACTAATGGTAAAGAGTCATGTTTTAAAAAGTATAGCAGAGTGTCGAAACTTCCTGTATAATGACCTTTAACTTCCCTAAATGTTATTTCCGCCTTACGTATTTGTTTTAATCGTTCTATTACTTTAGCGTATCTTTTTTCTTTTTCTTTTTGAAAACGAATAGGTTCATCAATGGTTTCATATACCAGATAACCTAATATTACAACTACAATAAGCAAAACAATTTGAATAATTTTTCTTATATCCATAACTCAAAAAAGTTTTATGATTTGCAAAGGTAATTTTTTTTAGTTAATGTTGTTATTTTTTATAAGTGTTTTGACAAAAATATTTTTCTGTTTTTTCTATGGAACAATAACCGCACATTTTTTTGTATTTTTGTATTCTTAATTAATCAAAAGATATGTCTGACAAATATATAGTTTCTGCTCGCAAATACAGACCGCAAGATTTTAGTTCGGTAGTAGGGCAAGATAGTATAGTGAAAACTCTTAAAAATGCTATAAAAAATCAAAAACTTGCCCAAGCTTATCTGTTTTCAGGTCCCAGAGGAGTAGGGAAAACCACTTGTGCTAGGATATTTGCAAAAACAATAAATTGTGAAAATTTGACTCCGGATGTAGAAGCATGTAACCAATGTGAATCCTGCCAAGCATTTAACAATAATACTTCGTATAATATTTATGAAATGGATGCGGCTTCTAATAATTCCGTGGATGATATAAGGCAATTGATTGAACAAGTAAGAATACCTCCGCAAATAGGAAGATATAAAATATACATAATAGACGAAGTACACATGCTTTCGCAACAAGCATTTAATGCCTTTCTTAAAACCTTGGAAGAACCTCCAGCTCATGTGATATTCATTTTGGCTACTACCGAAAAACATAAAATCTTACCAACTATCTTATCCCGTTGTCAAATATTTGATTTTAACAGGATTAAAATTGATGATATAGTAAATCATTTGATAAATATTGCCAAACAGGAAAATATACAATATGAGGAAGATGCATTGACTATTATTGCTCAAAAAGCTGATGGAGGATTAAGGGATGCATTGTCAATTTTTGACCAGATAGCAAGTTATACCAATGGTAATATTACCTATCAAGCTACCATAGAAAATTTGAATATATTAGATTATGGACATTATTTTGACATAACACAAAGTCTATTGAAAGGAGATTATGCCAAAGTGCTTTTGGATTTTGATAATATTTTGGAAAAAGGTTTTAGTGAAGCTAATTTTTTTAATGGTTTAGCTACTCATTTTCGCAATTTATTAGTTCTAAAAAATCCAGGAACAGAAAAATTGTTGGAAGTAGGTGAAAGAATAAAAGAAAAATATAAAATACAATCTAAGGAAATTCCCACTGCATTTATTATCAAGTCTTTAGATGTGGTAAATAAAGTGATGGTTGAACTTAAAACCACACTTAATAGAAGATTAGCCTCTGAGATGGCTCTTGTGAAGATGTGTTTTATAAATCAAAAATTACCTACCGAACAGATAGAAACACCGACAAATATTTCCTCAAGTACTATAAAACAAAATACAAATAAAGAGACAAAGCAAGTTGAATATACAACACATAAGCAGGAAACAAATAAAGAAGTAAAAGAGCCTGCATCTACCAATGCCACATATAAACCGAGAGTTACTGGTATAAGCATAAAAGAAACATTAAGCAATTCGGGAGAAAAATATGATGACAATAAAGAAGAAGTAACAATAGTTAAAGAAAAGCAGGGAAGTAATATAAATGATAACAGTGTTGAAGTACCTACAAATCATAATCCTTATTTTTCAGAGACGCAGTTTAGAGAAGCTATAAATCTATTTTTTGAAGAAAATAATTTGGTTTCATTAAGACATACAAATATGCTTATATCTTTTTTACCTGATAATACCGTTAAGTTAATTTTTCCTAATTCTATACTGGAAGACAAACTAAAAGAATATTTATCAAGACTGATAACTTATGTGCAAAAAAAATTGCAATACAATTCAATAAAAATAGTTACGGAAATAATAGAAGTAAAACAAGAATATAAAAAACCCGGACAATCTAAGGAGTCTATTTATGAGAACTTCGTTAAAAAAAATCCTAATCTGGAAAAATTAAGAGAAAAGTTTGATTTGAGGTTTTAAATAAATAGGGTAGAGGTATCATTTATCTATCTTCTACAAATTAAATATTCTGACACCGACTTTGCCACTACTTTCTATATATAATGAAGGGAAAGGAATCTTAATTACATCAATAGTGTTAAGTAATACTTTAAGCCACTTCTTCTTTGTTTTTATTTTAGAGAGGGTTATGCCCGCTGATAAATAAAATTGTCTGTATCTTGGTATAGATGCAAATTCAGGAGGATTGTTTTTGCCACCAAGCATTCCCGTTGCAGAATAGCCTATGTCTAAAGTGAAAATACTTTTGCTCCATGGAGAGATAGCTAACCAATATGTTTGTCCATTATAGTCTTTTAAGATATTTTCAATAAATGTACTTCCAAGCATTTCCGGTCTCATTGGAGAATATTGGGTAGGGTAGTAGGAAAATTTTAATTTAATTGGTAATTGATACCTTTGTTGCAATGAGAACAAAGCACTACCCATATTATTTGCAGCAATGTCCCACCAAGAAAATCCCCAATCTTTCTGATAAGCATCCATTATTTCAATACCGCTCATATAAATTTGTGTAATCACATAAGAATACCATAATTTATTGCTGTTTAGCTGTTTGCATAGAATGCTATTTATGTAATAAGCGGAAAACCCATGACCTACTTTATCCATTTGTAACCATTCCGAACCATCATTAAAAAAGTGAAATCCAGTATGTTGATATTTATTATACCAAACATAAGATAGTCCTGTAATTGAAGCACTATATACAGAGGAAGATATAATTAAAAATTTGTAATTTACTTTCGTAGTATCTTTTTTGCTTGAAAAATTTGCAACAGCAAAAAAAGGAAGAATGTAAAGCCATATAACAAAAACCAAAGTTTTATTCATTTGTTTGTAATTATTTAAGCTGCGAAAATTACATCAATTTTTGTAAATTTTTTTATATCAATAAAAATGAAACAAAAAAATATTACATTTGAAAGTCATAAAAGAATATAAACACAAAAAATACACATCAGTTATGAATAAAATAGTAAGAAAAGCAATCCTTTCCGAAAATGTGGTTAGCATTGATGTGGAAGCTCCTGAAATTGCAAGGAGTAGGAAACCAGGACATTTTGTAATTGTAAGACCAGATGCAAAAGGGGAAAGGATACCATTAACAATTTCTAGTGCTAATGAAGAAAAAGGCACAATTAATTTGATTATACAACAAGTAGGTGTAACATCAGCCAAAATTTGTGCTAAAAACGAAGGGGACTATCTGCAAGATGTTGTAGGACCTTTGGGAAAAGCAACAGATATACATAAAGTTGGTACTGTTTTGGCTGCTGGTGGAGGTGTCGGGATAGCTCCTCTCTTGCCAATTGTAGAAGGTTTTAAGAAAGCAGGTAATAGAGTAATTACCGTTCTTGCTGCCCGGACAAAAGAATTGTTGATATTGGAAGATGAAATGAGAAAGTTTTCTGATGAAGTAATAATAATGACTGATGACGGTTCTTATGGAAAAAAAGGACTTGTAACAGCAGGTATGGAAGAAGTATTACAGCGAGAAGAAGTAAATGAAGCAGTAGTAATAGGACCTGCTATAATGATGAAATTTGCAGCACTTACTACAAAAAAATATAATGTAAAAACTATTGCAAGTTTAAATACCATAATGGTTGATGGAACCGGGATGTGTGGTGCTTGTCGTGTTTCTGTAGGTGGAAAAACCCGCTTTGTATGTATTGATGGACCTGAATTTGATGCTCATGAAGTAAATTTTGATGAAATGCTATTACGTTTAACCTCTTTTAAAGAGCAAGAAAAAGAAGCATACGAAAAATATTTAGCAAAGGTATCTAAGTAAAATAAATTAAAATAAAATATTATGGCAAAGAAAAGTCAATTTGAGGAAAATATATTGCAATATCTGCGTCAAGAAAGAAACGCAGAATGGAGAAAAGAACTTCGCAAATCTCACAACGCAAAAGAAAGAAGATCTATTCCAAGAGTAAAAATGCCAGAAGCAGATCCTGTAGAAAGAAGCCGTTCATATATCGAAGTAAATAGAGGATTATCAGAAGAACAGGCAAGTATTGAATCAAGGAGATGTTTAGATTGTCCTGAACCTACTTGCATATTGGGTTGTCCCGTAAATATAGAAATACCTAAATTTATAAAGCATATAGAAAAAGGAGACTTTTTAGGTGCAGCACGCGTATTGAAAGAAACAAATACTCTACCTGCTATATGTGGTAGGGTGTGTCCTCAGGAACTACAATGCGAAAACAATTGTTTCTACAATGTAGTATTGCATGAGCCACCTGTAGCAATAGGATATTTGGAAAGATTTGCTGCTGATTATGAACAAAATAGCGGGAAAATGGCAGTACCTGAAATAAAAGAAAAAAAAGGTCGCAAGGTTGCGATTATTGGGTCAGGACCTGCTGGATTAGCATGTGCTGCGGATATGGCAAAATGGGGATATGATGTAACCGTATTTGAAGCACTACATGATTTAGGTGGTGTTTTGAAATATGGTATTCCCGAATTCCGTTTGCCTAATCGTGTGATTGATAAAGAAATAGAAGTGCTTAAAGAAATGGGAATAAAATTTCGCACAAACTTTATAGTAGGAAAAACTGCAAGTTTTGATGATTTGAGGTCAGAAGGTTATGAAGCTTTCTTTGTTGGTAGTGGAGCAGGATTACCTCGATTTATGAATATACCGGGAGAAAACTTAATTGGAATATATTCTTGTAATGAATACCTTACCCGTGTTAATTTGATGAGAGCATTAGACGAAGAATACGATACTCCTATACATTTAGGAAATAGAGTGGCAGTGATAGGTGGAGGAAATACTGCTATGGATGCTGTAAGAACAGCTAAAAGGCTTGGGGCAGAAAAAGCTATGATTATTTATCGTCGTTCGGAAGCAGAAATGCCTGCCAGAGTAGAAGAAATAAAACACGCCAAAGAAGAAGGTGTAGAATTTATAATGCTTACTAATCCGATATCATACGAAGGAGACGAAAAAGGACATGTAAAACGTGTTAAAGTAGTTAAAATGGAATTAAGCGAACCTGATGAATCAGGCAGACGCAGACCTATACCAATAGAAGGAAGCGAATATTATATTGATGTAGATTTAGTAGTGGTAAGTGTGGGCGTAGATCCCAATCCTCTTATTCCAAGTTCTCTAAAAGACTTGAAAGTGTCACGTTGGGGAACAATAGAAGTTAATTGGGACACAATGCAAACATCTGTTGAAGATATATTTGCAGGTGGAGATATTGCTCGTGGAGGTTCTACTGTAATATTGGCTATGGGTGATGGTCGCCGTGCCGCAAAAGGTATGCATAAATACCTTTCCGAAAAAGTAAAAGCATAAATGAAGAAGAAAAGATAATTAAATAAAAGGGGAGGGGGCTTTTTCCTTCCCCTTTTTTTATTCTCCTATCATTAAATTACATCCTCTTATATCTGCGGTGTCAAATCGTCCTAGTATTTCAAATTTATTGTTTGGGTAGAGCTTGCCCAAATCTTCCGTTTCTATAAAGGCACAACTATATTTATTTGCCAAATCAATAATGTTTATTCCGCCTGTTCTTTTATAAGAAAGATATTCAAAGGGGTCATATCTGTCTCTTATAAGAATTTTCATCCATGGAACAGTTTGATATAAATTATTGCCAAAACTATATGCCTGTGATAAAAGTTCTGTCATACCATATTCTGAAAAAATTTGGTCCACACCAAGTCCTTTTTTTAGAAGCTTATGCAGTTCGGATTTGGGCAATTCTTTTCTTCGTCCTTTCATGCCTCCTGTTTCAAAAACCATGAAATTATCTGGCATTTTATCAAATTTTGCATATTCTGCAAAGTCAAGTAGGGCATAGCTTACTCCAAATAAGATTACTTTTTTACCTTTTTTAATAAGTTGTTGTATGTTTAGTTTAAGTTTCTCAAAATCATATAGATAAAAGTTGCTTTCTTTGCAGTTAGAATGTTTTATAAAATAGTTTATCATATATACAAGAGAAGAATTACCTTGTTCAAGATAAGAGGGGAGTAGTGCCAGAAAACAGTAATTTTTGAAATCTCCGAAAAAATGATTAAATCCGGTTATAAAACTTTTTTCATATAAATTTATATTGGCAACAAAATGCTTACTTCTTGTAGATAGGGTAGTGCCGCTACTTTTGAATATTACTTTTTCTTTTTGATTGTATGCCAATATTTTATGGTATTTGAAAAATGAGATAGGTAAAAATGGTATATCTTTTATAGATTTTACATTTTGTGGTTTAATAGATAATAAATCAACATATTTTCTGTAAACTTCTATATTATCATATTGATACTTAAATAAATATAGAGCATATTCTGCAAAGTCTTTATCGTTTTTAATATGAATAAAATCAAATTGCATCATTGGGTATTTATTTGTTTTAGTGAAGATATTTTTAAATATTCCGAATATGGAATAATTTTTATATTGGTATAATAATAATATAGTATTTCTTTGAATGAAAAACCTCTTTTTGCCATTTCGTATGCACCTTCTTGACTCAAACCTACTCCGTGTCCAAATCCTTTACCATCAAATATTATGTTTTTTCCGGTATCAATAATATTAAAGTATGCAGATTTAAGTCCCCAATCTTTTCTTATATCTCTTGCTTTTATTGCAAGTCCGTTTGAAAATTCTATGTATTTTGTTCTGTGTGGCATTTTATAAGAGAAGTTGAATTTTTTGTCAAATAATAGTCCTTTTGCTTTTAAGTATTCTCTCCACACATCTTTTTTTATGGTGATTTTCCATTTATAATTTTTACCGTAAGTGCTAAAACTGTCAGGTACCGACTGTAAATAATCAATAGTATCGTTCCATACTGTATATGAATTGGCAGTTTCTCCTCCGCTATTTGAGTAAAAAGGAGAAAATATTATGTTAAATGAAGTATCTACTATTATTAAATCTTTTGTTTCTCGTATTACTTTCCATATTTTTGTGTTTTTCAGTGCTTTACCATAATATGCCTGACAATTTACATTGTCGCAGAGGTCATATCCCAAATCTTTGTATTTCCCAAGATTCTTTATAGCATAAGTGCGTGATATTACTGCTTGTGTTTTCAAGTATTCCAAAGGATATGAGGCATTGGCTCCTAATTCGCTTTCAATTACTCCTGCCAAATATTGTTCTAAATTTATAATGTTTATAAGCATTATATTATGTGAAATAGAATCTATCCATATTTTGAAATCACCGCTGTAATATCTTACTTTTGTATCAGGAGATATAGGTTTTATTCTTAAATAAGATGCAGGAGCTAATGATTGTAAAAATAGTGTATCACAGGAACCCAAATTAGTAAGCCATTTTTTTATTACTAAACTGTCATTTTGTTGCAATAGATTTATTATTGTAGAATTATTCAATAATATAGTATCGTTTCTGCAAATCATTTTGTATTCGCCATTCCCAATTACCGAAAATACTATGGACTGTAATTGGTAAGAAGAAAATATTTTTACTTTTATTTTTAAATCTTTTTGTGAATAAGAATGAAATGATAATATGATTAGTGTAAGTGTGAGTAAATAAATTTTTTTAATCATTATTTTTCAAAAACCACATTTGTCTTATAATTTATATTATGTTAAATAGAATATATTCTTTTTTATTTTGGTTCTATTTTATCTGCCTCTACAAAGGTGAATTCTACTCCACTTAATTCTTCAAGTTCTTTTCCAATATCTTCGGAATCTTCGTCGTCATAATACCAATAAAGTTCAGGTAATATTGTACTGTCTTTTTTGATGTCTTTAAACATTTGAATAATTCCATAAATATATTTTGATGAAGATGAATTTAAATAATTTATTTTCAAATATAGTTTTGGTCTTTTATCTTTACCTGCAAGTTCTTTTTTCCAATATATTATAGCAGCTTTTAATTTTCGCATAATGGAGGCATAAAAAGAATCGGCATTTTCAGGATATGATATACCCTCTATCAACAAATATGCTTTATCTATATCCAAAATTACTTTGGGAGTTTTATCCGTTGGAAATATTTTAATTTCATATTCACTAATATCAAGTTTATCAAAGGTTTCATTGTAAAAAATATCATTATCCACGAATATAAATTCATGTTCCAATAGTTCTGCTAACTCTTCACCTGCATCTATCATATCAATATCGTCTTCATTGGTGTACCAATATATAGTTATCGTTTTACCTCTTTCTTCCAATGTTTTTATCAATGTAAGAGTATCCAAAATAAATTTTGCAGAAGATGAATTAAAATAATCCATTTTTAGATGTACTTCTATAATATCTACTAATGAAGTGAGCCAGTAAGATATTACTTCTTTAATTTTCTCTATTAGTGGATTATAAAATTCTCGTACATCTTCAGGATATGACCTACCTTTTATTAACATATAGCCTTTTTCTGGTTTTATAACCACTTCCGGTGTTTTTGATGTTTTTAATATATGGATATCTTGCATTCTTATATTATTTTTAGCAAAAATAATAAATTCTATTTATTTAATGTTTGTTGCCTTTTAAAATATTTTCGTATCTTTTTTTATTATTTAATACCTCTATTGCTTTTTTTATTACATCATCATTTTTATTTATTATCATAAAGTATTGTGTTGTATGCCACATATCTCTTGCTATTAGTGCTTTAATTGTTTTTGCTGCAATAGTGTCATTCATAAAACCTTTTTTATCTTTTTCTTTGAATTTAACTTTGTTATTTTTTGCATAATTATATAAATCGGATAATAGAATTGTATCTACATTAAAATTTTTCAGATATGTATCAAAATCCGGATATTTAGCTTCCAAGTCTTTTCTGTTTTCATCTATATATTTTGCAATGTAAGCATTTAATAATCCTTTTCTCAAGATTTTGGCAAAAGCGTCAGAATATTTTTTAGTGGTATCAAGTGGCACAAATATATCAGGCATAATACCTCCACCTCCATATACTACTCTCTTGTTTACTCTGGTATAATATTTTAATGAATCTGGGAAATGTATGCTATCTTTGCTTGTGAGCTCTCCCCTATTATATCTATCTATTATGTCCATTGCGTATTTTTTTACTCCTTCGTTATATGGTTTTTGGATACATCTTCCAGATGGAGTATAATATTTGGCAATAGTAAGTCTTATCATTGAGCTGTCTTGCAATGGGAATTGTCTCTGTACCAGCCCTTTTCCAAATGTTCTCCTGCCTATTACTACTCCCCTGTCCCAATCTTGTATAGCTCCCGTTACAATTTCGCTTGCAGAAGCGCTTCCTTCATCAACAAGAACCACTACAGGTGATTTTTCAAATTCTCCTCTATCTGTGGCATTGTAATCTGTTTTAGGTACTGCCCTACCTTTGGTATATACTACCAATTTGCCATCATCAAGAAATTCGTCAGCCAAATCTATTGCAACATTGAGATAACCTCCTCCATTACCTCTTAAGTCAAGAATAAGAGCTTTTACTTTGTTGTGTTTTTTTAGGGAGTCTAATGCTGTTCTAAATTCTTTATCTGTTTGAATTGCAAAACGGTTAAGTTTTATATATGCAACTCCAGGAGATACCATATAAGCGGCATCTAAACTAAAAATAGGTATTTTATCTCTTACGATTACAAAATCTAAAAGTTTTTTTTCTCCGGGTCTTTTTACCAATAGTTTTACTTTTGTTCCCTTTTTCCCTCTCAATGTTTTTACTACATCGGAATTGGTTATGCCTATACCTGCAAAGTCTTTGCCATCTACTTTTACTATTCTATCTCCGGGCATCAATCCTACTTTTTCGGACGGACCACCTGATATTACGGCTACTACTTGCACAGTATCTTCCACTATGGCAAATTGAATGCCTATACCTTCAAAATTTCCTTGAAGGGGTTCATTCATTGCTTCCACTTCCTTTTTGGGAATATATATTGAATGTGGGTCAAGGTGTTGAAGTATTCCTACAATTGCATCTTCTGCAAGTTTGGCATTACTTTCACTATCTACATAAAAATAATTTATATAGTTTAATACGCGTTGTATCTTGAATATTGCATCTAATTCGCTTGTTCTTGCTTTGTCTTGAGAATAACTTGCTAAATTTATTGAAATTACTATTAAAAATAAAAAAATCTTTTTCATTGTTTTCATTATTATTTTAGTTCTACATCGCTTAACGAAACTATACCTGTTAATATTGCATATAATGTAAGTCCCGATATTGTTTTTATTCCGAGTTTTGCTGTAATATTTTTTCTATGTGTCATTACTGTAAATACACTTAAAAAGAGTTTGTCGGCTATTTCTTTGTTTGTATAGCCCATTGCGACATATTTAAGTATTTCTTTTTCTCTTTCGCTTAATTCTTTGTCCTGTATATGTTCTTCGGTGCCTTCAAGTTCTTTTTTGAATACGTTTTCTATTTTAAGTGTTATTTCTTTTCTGGAGTCAAATATTGTTATTACTTCATCAAATACTTCTTTGCATTTATTCTCTATGTTTTCAGAAAAAATCACACCTATAAAGAAAGGAGAATGTAATGAGATGTTTTTTAATACATCTTCTTTGCAACTAATATCTACTATTACTACATGAGGAATAAAGGAAATGATAAGGTCTTCCAAGACTTCTTTGGTTGCATCTGTTTCTTTTATCTCTACATTGGAAAACTTTTCATATATTATACGTGATATTGAGTTTCTAATTAAATAAGATTTTGAATAAACCAAAACTTTTATATTTCTCATAAACTGTTTTATTTATACAGCAATTTCCCCTTTTATATGAGGGTGAGGATTGTAATCTTCTATGCTGATATCTTCATATTTGAAATCAAAAAGGTTTTTTATTTCGGTATTTAATTTCAGTTTTGGTAATTTGCGAGGTGTTCGGGATAATTGTAATTTCACTTGTTCTATATGATTAAGATAAATATGTGCGTCTCCCAATGTGTGTATAAATTCGAAAGGAGTATAGCCCGTAACTTGTGCTACCATGGAAAGCAATAAACTGTATGAGGCAATATTAAACGGGACACCTAGAAACAAATCTGCACTTCTCTGGTATAATTGCAGTGACAATCTTTTGTTTACGGGATCTACGTAAAATTGGTAAAGAATATGACATGGAGGGAGTTTCATTTTTGGTAAATCTCCTACATTCCAAGCGCTTACTATATGACGGCGGGATGTCGGATTGTTTTTTATGGATTCTATCACTTGTTGTAGTTGATCTATCTCTCCTTCCTTTGATGTCCATTTTCGCCATTGATGTCCGTATATAGGACCCAGGTCTCCATTTTTATCTGCCCAATTGTCCCATATATGTACATTGTGTTCATTTAAGTATTTAATATTTGAATCTCCTCTTATAAACCATAGTAATTCGTAAAAAATGGAGCGTGTATGGAGTTTTTTTGTTGTTAGAAGTGGAAAGCCGTCTTGTAAGTTAAATCTCATTTGCCAACCAAATATACTCAAAGTCCCAACACCTGTTCTATCTTCTTTTTTTACTCCGTTTTTCAAAGTGTAGTCCAATACTTCCAAATATTGTTTCATATTGTTTTAGTTACTTGTTTCTTTTTCGGTTTTTTATTTCATCTCTTATAAATGCTGCTACTTCATACAATTCTTTTTCTATAGCAATATTGAGTAAAGGTTCAAGTTTTTGTTCTCTTATTAGTTTTAATGTCTCTTTTATTTTTTCTTTTTTCCCTTTTTGTTTCCAATCAAAAAGCATTTGCACTATTTCTTCTTCAGTTTGGTCCTCTATTATATCTAGAGAGCCTACTTCGTTGGGTTCAGATTTTTTAGTTGTTTTTTGCAGTTCGTCCATATCTATGGAATTTTCTTCAAAAATATGTGCATATATGTTAATAGGACATTTTACTCTGAGAGCCAAGGCAATAGCATCAGATGTTCTACTATCAATAGTTATTTCTTTGTCTCCTTGCTGTATTACTATCAAAGAATAGAAAACACCTTTTTTTAAGTTATTTATAATAACTTCTTTAACTTGTCCTTTAAGTTGAGTTATTACAGCTACCAATAAATCATGTGTTAATGGACGAGGTGGAGTTAGGTTTTCAAGAGCAATGGAGATAGCTTGTGCTTCAAACGGTCCTATTACTATTGGGAGTCTTTTTTTACCTGTTTCTTCATCAGCCAGAATAAGAGCATAAGAATTTTGAGTAGAAATACTTGTAGTGGTTAGTCCAACAACATTTAACTTTATTTTTTTCATAAATTCCTATAAATATTTTACAAAAAAGGGGGTGCTTTGTTTCTTGCACTCCCCTTTTGTTAAGCCTATTCAGAAATTAATGCCTTGTAATCCTCTGCTGATAATAAATCATTAACTTCGTCAGGATTAGACAATTTCATTTTTATTATCCAACCTTCTCCGTATGGGTCTTTATTTATAAGCTCAGGTTGATCTTCAAGTTTTTCATTCTTTTCCAATACTTCTCCACTTACGGGCATATAAATATCGGAAACAGTTTTTACTGCTTCTACTGTTCCAAATGTTTCTCCTTTTTCCAGAGCTTCACCTACGGTTTCTACTTCTACATATACAATGTCACCTAATTCACTTTGAGCAAAATCCGTAATACCTACTATTGCTGTGTCTCCTTCTACTTTTATCCATTCGTGTTCGTTTGTGTACTTTAAGTTTTCAGGTATGTTCATAGCTTTATTTTTTATAATTTTAACACTTCAAAGGTAAATCATTTTTTTTATTTTTTTACATTTTATCATACAAAAAACTGCAATTGTAAGCTTAAATTTTGTGTGTGACAAAAATTCATTAAAGTATTAAAAGGTATAATTATTGAAATAAAGTTTGATTTGAAAAAAGAGGAGAAAAGCCTATGAATTTTATAGATTATTACAAAGTATTGGGAGTAAATAGAAATGCTTCTCAAGAAGAAATCAAAAAAGCATATCGGAAGTTGGCACGGAAATACCATCCTGATGCTAATCCAGATAAGGATGCAAAAAAGAAATTCCAAGAAATAAATGAGGCATACGAAGTGTTGAGCGATCCCGAAAAAAGAAAAAAATATGATAAATACGGGGAAAATTGGAAGCATGCGGATGAGTTTGAAAAAGCCAAAGCACAAAGTGGTGCTAATTTTGGAGGAGGGTTTGGTAGATTTGATGGTTTTGAAGGGTTTACTTATAGCAAGGGAGATAATCAGGATTTTTCCGATTTCTTTGAATTTTTGTTTGGAGGAGGTGTAGGAGGTAGCCGTAGAACCAGTAGTAGATATGGTAATGTTAAATTTAGAGGACAAGATTTTCATGCGGAGTTGGAACTTCCTCTATCTGATTTATTTAACACTCATAAGCGTGTGATAGAAGTAAATGGTAAAAAAATAAGAATAACTATTCCTGCAGGTGTAGAAAACGGACAAACAATAAAAATAAAAGGATATGGAGGACCAGGAGTAAATGGCGGACCTAACGGAGATTTGTATATTACTTTCAGAATAATAAACAATACTCCTTATAAACGAAAAGGTGTGGATTTGTATTTGGATTATGATTTGGATTTATATACTGCAATATTAGGAGGAGAAGTTATAATAAATACTCCATCGGGAAAAATTAAGTTGAAAGTAAAACCCGAAACTCAAAATGAAACTAAAGTAAGAGTGAAAGGAAAGGGAATGCCTGTCTATAAGCATGAAAATACCTTTGGAGATTTATATGTAACATACAAAATAAAAATTCCTACTAATTTATCAGAAAAGGAAAAAGAATTATTTAAAGAATTAGCAAAATTAAGAAATAAATAAAAGGAGGATTTGTCTATGACACAAGAACTTATAAGCATAGAGAAACTTATTGGCTGCTATCCTGTAGATGATTCATTTTTTTCGTCATTGCAGGAATACGATTTGATAAATATAATAGAGCAGAATGATGAATATTTTGTGGCTGTAACGGAGTTACCAAAAATAGAACGAATAATAAATTTATATACTGACCTTAATGTAAATTTTGAAGGGATAGATGTAATACTTAACTTAGTTGAGCAAATAGAAGAGATGCAGAATGAGATAATATACCTCAAGAATAAATTAAAGTTTTGGGGAGAAGATGAATGGTGATTCCGTTATTACTTTTTCTATTTTATGAACCTATAAGATATTTTTGCGTTTCTTTTTTTGAATTAAAAGGTGAAATAGAGAGTATTCCGTAATTTTCTATTTCGACTTTGTATTCTTTTTCCGCGTAGGGATGTTTGGCGTAAGTGAGTATTATACGGGCGGCAAGCATAATCTCTTGGTCTGTTGCAGTTTTATATATCAATCCATCAGGTCCTATTATGTCTAATAGGGTGATTTTAAGATATTTATCTGTTTTGGCTTTAAGTAAAAAGTTATTTTCTTTTTCTTCTCTTCCTATTATCAATTTTGCACCATCGGGTAATCGGAAATGCCTACCTGTTTTTAATAAAGGAATGTCTGTGATATCAAAACCGGATATGTCAAATTTTGCAATATCTTTCATTTTTTTGCCAAAATGAGGATCAGTAAGTAAACATCCTCCTGCAGGAGTTTCATATTGAGTAATACCCCATTCTTTTGCAAGTTCCATTTGTACTTTACGGCTACGACCTTGTATATCAAGTAGCTTATTTCTTTCTACCCAGCCTTCTCGTTCAGGCAGAGTGGGAGGCAATAGTTTGGCAGACAGGGGACGAAGTATAAGATCTTCGCTTCCTGCTAAGTCAGACACCTTTTTTAGTGCATCAAAGCGTTGGCTCATAGGGCGTTGTCCTACCACTTCCCCACTTATTACAAATGATGCTCCGTATTTGTCCAAAAGTTTTAATGCCCAAGAAAACATATTGGCATGACAATCTATACAAGGATTAAAATTTTTGCCATAACCGTATTTGGGATTAAATAATATATCTTTTACAAATTGTTCTTTTATATCTATTATTTCCAGTTTAACGCCTATTTGAGATGTTATTTTTTGTAAATACTCCAATTTTTCTTGATGCTTGTATCCACCGAATCCTGTATCAAAATGCAAAGCAATAATCTCAATACCTTGTTCCATGATTAATTTTACGGATAAAATGCTGTCCAGTCCTCCACTAAATAACGATAATGCTTTCATTTTTTTATGAGTAAAAGATTTGTCTTATAATTGATAGTAGAATAAAAAAGATGATAATCATTGGTATGGCTTCAACTGCAAATGAAAATAAAAGTATTAAGGAAAAAAACAATAAAATAAGTTGAAAAATATAATTTTGACTTTTTTCTTTTGGATTAATTTTTAGAGAAAACATTTTTAGATTTGATACCATTAACCATGAAAAGATTATGATATTAGCAATGTAAAACCAATTTTGTTTTAATAAAGATAAAAGAATATCTGTAGTTCCATATCTCCAAATTAATGGAAATGCAATAAAATAAAGAGCAACGGAAGGAACAGGTAGGCCAACAAATTCTGTGCTTTGACTATGAAATACATTGAACCGTGCCAGTCGTAAAGCTGCAAAAACCGCAAGTATTACGGGGAATAATACAATAATTATTTTTTGCCACGGAGAAATAAATAACACGTCAAAAGAAGTTATACCATTTATGTTTGCCAGCATTTTGGCAAGTATTATGGCAGGTGCTACTCCAAAGCTAATAACGTCTCCAAGAGAATCCAGCTCTTTACCTACTTCACTTTTGGCATTAAGCATACGTGCAACAAATCCGTCTATGTAGTCAAAAAACATAGCAATAATAATAAATATTGCAGCTAATACGAATTCGTTTGCCATAGCAGCAATAATGGCAAAAAAACCAGATGCTACATTAAGTGAGGTAATAAAATTGGGAATATGTCTTTTCATTGGTCTTACTTAAATATTATTTGTTTTCTATCAGGACCTGTAGAAATAATATCTACCGCTACATTTACTTTGTTTTCTATATAAGTTAAATAATCCTTAAATTTAGATGGTAAATCTGCAAAAGATGTTATTCCTGTCAAATCTTCCCACGATGGAAAAACTTCATATTTTATAGAAGTTATATCTTCCATATCAAAAGGCACTTGCTCTATATAATTATCATCTACTTTGTATGCCGTTCCTATTTTGATTTCAGGCATATTGCTCAACACATCGGCTTTTGTTATCACCAAGTCGGTAACACCGTTTATCATTACTGCATATTTAAGTGCCACTAGGTCTAACCAGCCACATCTTCGAGGTCTTCCTGTGGTTGCTCCGTATTCTTTGCCTAAATCTCTCAATTTTTGTCCAGTTTCGTCATTGAGTTCTGTTGGGAAAGGTCCTCTTCCTACACGAGTAGTATATGCTTTGAATATGCCATATACTTTGTTTATTCTTTTGGGAGCAATTCCAAGTCCTATAGACACTCCTGCGGCAATGGTGTTTGATGATGTTACATAAGGATATGTGCCAAAATTGATATCTAACAAAGTACCTTGTGCTCCTTCTGCCAATACTTCTTTACCATTAGCAAGTGCTTCATTTACAAAATATTCACCATTTACAATGTTGTATGTTTTTAGTTGGGAAATTGCCTCAAACCATTTTTTTTCTTCGGTATCAATATCAAAATCAAGTTTTTTTCCTTTCAAAAAGCTTTCTATTAATTCCAAATGTTTGTTTTTCAGTTTTTTATATTTTTTATCAAAATCTTTTTGAAATATATTGCCGATTCTCAATCCGTTTCTACCTATTTTATCCATATATGTAGGAGCAATTCCTTTTAGAGTAGAACCTATTTTTTCCTTTCCTCGTGCTATTTCCGAAGCTTTGTCTAATGCTCTATGTGTTGGTAATATCAGGTGTGTTTTTTCGGAAATGAATAATTTCCCTTTTACAGTTACCCCTAATTTTTCTATTTCTTCTATTTCGTGTAATAATGTTATCGGATCCAGCACTACTCCACTGCCAATTAAATTTTGTGTACCATCTCTAAATATACCGGACGGTATGAGGTGTAGTACCACTTTTTTTCCGTCAAATTCCAATGAGTGTCCTGCATTGGGACCTCCCTGAAACCTTGCTACCAAATCGTATTTGTGAGAGAAAACATCTACAATCTTGCCTTTACCTTCGTCTCCCCATTGCAAGCCTAATAATATATCTAACGCCATAAAAAATATTTGTGTTTTTAATGTTTGCGAATATACATTTTTTTGTTGAATATGAATTGATATATGTTCAGTTTTGTTTATTCTTCTGTCCAGTCGCCAAATTGTTTAATTATATTTATGAGTTCATTTACCGCTTTGTTTTGAGGGACATTCTCTTTTATCAATTTTTTGTTTTTATACAAAGATACCATTCCCGGTTTGGTGCCTACATATCCATAATCTGCATCAGCCATTTCTCCAAGTCCGTTTACTATACAGCCCATTACTGCTATCTTTATGCCTTTAAGATGATTGGTGCGTTTTTCTATTTCTTTTGCTGTCTTTTCTATGTCGAACAAAGTTCTGCCACACGAGGGACAGACAATATATTCCGTAAAATTTATACGGCTGCCTGTAGCTTGTAATATACCGTACATAATGCGAAGGTTATCATTTGCCGAAAAATTAGAATTATAAATCATCATGCCGTTGCCAAAACCATTTATGAAATGATAGCCTGCATCTATTGAGGCTTTTATATAAAATGTTTCGTAATCGGTATCATCATAAGTTTTGTAAAAGATATAAGGTTGAGTAAAGTTCCATTCCATTATATTTTTGAACACTTTTTGTGCTAATTCTACGGAATTTCCTTCAGAAAAGTCAAGTATTAAAATGGTATTTGAGTCTATCAATTTTACTGTGTTATAGTCAAAATCTTGTGCTTTCAATTTTAAGAATTTCAAATTACTGTTTTTTTTGTAATTATGTAAGTCATGAACAATGAAGTTATTCGTTGAATCTATAATTTTATTTTTATTAAATTTGTAATCAGGTGTAAGTGATTCATCTATTGTCTCATTTGATTTTGGGATAATTACAACAGGTTTATTATTTGGGAAAAAGTCTTTTATGTTATGTTTGTTAAATCTCTCATGTTCAGTTGGTTGATAATATTTTATTAAAGTAGAAGTTTCAAGTAATTGTGTGGCATAATTCATTATTTTTTGTGCAGGAGATATTTCTTTTTCCGGCGGTTCGGTAAGTGAAACTCTGATGGTATCTCCTATTCCTTCGGCAAGTAAGGTGCCTATACCAATCGCTGACTTGATACGCCCATCTATGCCATAACCTGCCTCTGTTACTCCCAGATGTAACGGATATGCCTTTCCCCTTTTTTTCATCTCTTTTGTAAACAAACGATTAGCATATACTACTACAGAGGGTTTTGTTGCCTTGAGAGAAACAATTGTGTTGTAAAAGCCCAAAGATGAAAGTATTTCCAAATATTCCATAGCAGATTCTACCATTCCCCTTTCGGTATCTCCGTATTGATTAAGCATTCTGTCGGACAGCGAGCCGTGATTTACCCCTACTCTTAATGCTTTACCTTGCAGAGATAATTTTTCTATTAACGATTGTAAATTGCTTATAATGTGTTGTTTAATATTAGCAGTTTGCTTTGTTTCTGCAAAATTTCCAGGATTTATCCTTATTTTATCGAATAAATCAACAGCTTTTAATGCCACTTTGGGAGAAAAATGAATATCTGCAATAAGTGGTATATTTCCAAATCCTTTTGTGTGTAGAATAGTTTTTATTTGTTCAATATATTGTAAATCATTAGCTGTGGGAAGTGTAAGCCTTACTAATTTAGCCCCAGCTTGGTATATATCTATTATTTGTTTTACAGATGCTTCTATATTTTTATTGTATGTATTGGTCATAGATTGTATGGCAATAGGATTATTGCCTCCAATATTTATTTTTCCCGCTATATTTACTTCTCTTGTTTTTTGCTTTTTCATCTTGTTAATTGGGATAATCTTTTGTGCAAAAGTAAAAATAAAAATCCGGAGTAATATAGAATATATAAAAGTTGGTAGGCAAAAATAAATACTGTAAATTTGTGAAAAGCTTATTAAATGAATACAAAACATAAAATAATTTTCGGTAATTCAATGAGTATGATAGAAATACCTAACGAAAGTATTCATTTAATTGTTACTTCTCCGCCTTATTTTAA
>CAYQWX010000006.1:0-61321 GCA_964421355.1 uncultured Bacteroidales bacterium | reverse complement strand
TTCATAATTTTAAGATTACCAAATAAATGATAACAAACTTTCTGCAAAAAAAAAATTATTGAACTTTTGCAATAATTATTCCTAAGCCAATTATCTTTCTGTGCTTGTTGCTGACAAAAATAATACAATTCTGATGCTGTTTGTGTTTGTCCATTGAAAAAATGACAAAAAAACATATTTTACTTAGTTTGTAGTAATATTCTTGCAAACTTGTATTTTTTACGCAACCTATATCTATTTTTTAAGTTTGTTTATAGGAAAAAATTTGGTATTCGTCAATGATTAGACTAAATTTGTAAAATTAAAAAGTAAATACTATGAAAAAGATTTATATATTTATAACTTTCTTATTGTTTTATGCTTTTGTTGCTATTTCTAATAATGATGATGACCCTGTTAAATGGTATGCCGATTTAAATGAATATGGTGCTTTTGTTGAAAATAATGGACAAATTGAAGAAATAAAAAATGCTGATGTTTTATACCATTTAACAGGTGTAGGAGTTGAAACTTATTTTACTAGAGAAAGTTTTATCCTTAGAATGGATACCTTAGTTACTAAGGAACCTCCTGCTTCAGCTGAGTTTAATAGAAATGAAGTAGAAGAAGAACGTGAAAATTCAGAATTACATACATCTTATGTAGAAGCTAATTTTATAAATATCAATCCTGATGTTAAAATTATTCCTTTAGACAAAGTTTCATGGTATTTTACTTATGGAATGAAACCTGGTCAGTATCATGGTTATAAAAAACTGCTATATAAAAATGCTTATCCTAATATAGATTTACTTTTTTATGTGCCTTCAGACAGTTCTGGTTTTAAATATAAAATTCTTTTACATCCCGGAGCCGATTTAAGTCAAGTTAAAATAAAGTATGGTAGAGATATAAAAAAACTTGAACTTCATCATGGCAATTTGTATATTTACTTCAAAAATGGAGCATTAATTAAGGATTATACTCCAAATAATTGTTATCTGCAAGATGGTACACCTATTCAAGTTCATTTTAAGATATCTGGAAATATTGTCTCTTTTGTTAGTTCCAAAATATCTTTTTCACAGGAAGCAGTTGTAGATCCGTGGATAGATTCAGGAAATGAACATTATGCTTTTGAAGCCGATTATGACTATGATGGTAATGTGTATATATATGATGATAATTCATATACGGATAAAATTTTAAAATATTCGCCTACAGGTTCTTTGCAATGGGTACATAATGTTACAGCAATTTCTACATCTTATGAAGGTAATTTGATGGTGGATAGGAATATGCAAAAAATTTATATTTCAGAGGGATTTAATTCAGGTGGTGCTCGTACTTATCGTATAGATTTTAATGGTAATAGTGATGGATTTATGTCTAATTCTAATAGTTCTTTTAGGGAAATGTGGTGTATGGCATTTGATTGTGGTAGTGGTAGTGTTATGGGATTTGGTGGTGGTACAAATTCGAATCTTAACGGTGGATTAATAAATCCTAATTCAGGGAGTGTTCAGACAGCAAATTTTACAGGTTCGGGTAATACAGATCAAGATATAGTAGATGCTGTTACAGATAATTTTGGTAATTTATTTTGCGTATATGCTCATGTAAGTGGTTATTGTGATCATTATTTGCTTAAAGTAAATTCTTCTATGAATGGACATGATTGGATGATTGTACATAGTTTAGGTGCTTTTGAAGAATGTTCTAATCATCCACCCCAATACAGTTGCTGGAGTTCCGGCAATCAATTTAATGCTCTTGCGGTGAATGATGATTATTTGTATCTTTATACTGGAGCAAAAATAGGAGTATATGATAAGGCTGCAGGAACAGAACTTAATGTAATATCTACTGGTTCTACAGCTAAACAAGTTGGAGGAATAGCAGTGGATGATTGTAATAATATTTATGTGGGAGCAAATGGAAGTGTACAAGTTTATCAGTATGATGGATCATCTATATCAGGTCCAATTGATAATATAAGTGTAGGTTCTGGAGAAATTTATGATGTAACATATGATAAGAATTACAATCTTCTGTATATAGCAGCCCACGGATATGCCGCAGTAATTACAGCTAATCATAGTGTAACATGTAGCTCTAATACATTTTCCGTAGATAATGATTTCTTCTGCACTGGAAATGGACAAGTAAATGTAGTATCTTCTGTAAATACTACTATGTTAAATCCTTTGATTAATTATACTTGGCTTGACCAAAACAATAATATAATTCAGCAATCAGGAGACACATATGAACTCGCTGATACTTTATTTAATATTGGGTTTGGTAATATTTATCGTATAAAGGTGCAACTAAATCCACCGTGTGGACCTATA
Source organism: uncultured Bacteroidales bacterium (assembly GCA_964421355.1). Taxonomy (GTDB): domain Bacteria; phylum Bacteroidota; class Bacteroidia; order Bacteroidales; family JALTDM01; genus JALTDM01. The sequence continues at coordinate 58,988 of CAYQWX010000006.1, read as the reverse complement.
TTGTGGGATTCTATTATTATTCCAGCTGCTATTACGGATACAATTTATCCTACAATGGTAAACTGTTATGGAGAAAATAATGGAGCAGCACGTGTTGAAGTGCAAGAAGGAATAGGTCCATATAATTATCAGTGGAGTAGTGGAGATAACGATAGTATTGCAAATACATTGGTTGCGGGGACATATTATGTTACCATTAATGGAGGATGTGGACTTTCTACTACGGATAGTGTTTCCATTACTCAGCCTCCTGAGCTGATAACTTCTATTTCAGATTTTGATAGTGTGCTATGTTATGGTGATAATAATGGTACGGCAACTGTACTTGCACAAGGAGGAACACCATCTTATACATATCAGTGGGATGATGGAGAAACAAATAGTAATGCAGTAAATTTACTTACAGGTCAGCATAATGTTACTGTAACCGATAGCCATGGTTGCACTTCAGTTTCTCAAGTTATTATACCAACACCAGCACCATTAGCTATTGTTTTGGATAGTATTACTAATGTTTCTTGTTATGGATTGAGTGATGGAGCTATAGATATTACAATTCATGGAGGAACACCACCTTATACTTATCAATGGAGTAATGGTATTACAACAGAAGATAATCATAATATTCCTGCTGGTGTGTATTATTTAACAGTAACAGATTATCATAATTGTCAGGTCGCAGACAGTTTTGAAGTTACGCAGCCTGATACATTAAGTAGTTCTTTTACTAGTGTAACTCCTGTTTTGTGCTATGGAGGTAATACAGGACAAGCACATTTAATTGTAACCGGTGGAACTTCTCCTTATTCTTATTTATGGGATGATAGTTATACGGAACCAAATAATGATTCATTGTATGCAGGTTCGCATATTGTTACTATTACTGATGCTTATGGTTGTCAGAATATTGATACTGTGGTGATTACGCAACCACTTCCTCTTTCTGCCGCTATTGATTCTACCGTAAATGTGCTTTGTTATGGAGGTAATGATGGATTTGCCAGATGTGTAGCAAGTGGAGGAGTTCCTCCTTATACTTATTTGTGGGACGGAGGAGCTAATACTGAAAGTGTGGATACTTTGATGGCTGGTTATCATAGTGTAACAGTTACTGATTACAATGGTTGTGTAACAACTACTGATGTAAATATAGGACAACCACCTTTACTTGAATTAAGTATGCCAAGTTCTTATGATGTGTGTCATGGGCAATATCAAGATGTAATATGTAGTGTTACAGGTGGTACACCTCCATATTCATATTATTGGAATGGAGTTGAAGGAGATTCTTTGTTAACTATTCATCCTGATGCTGATTATGATATAACTGCTGTGGTAACCGATTCACATGGATGTACGGATAGTCTTACTACTCATATATATGTGTCAACTCCTTTAAGTGTAACTTTGATAAGTAATAGGGATTCTGTATGTCCCAGTGCCCCAGTGATGTTTGCTGCTTCATTTTCCGGCGGAGCAGGTGAGCCATATACTATTATTTTGGATGGAGATACGGTACAGTCTTTGCCACAGATTTTACATATTCACCATAGTCATTATGTAGTGTTAGATGTTACAGATAAATGTGGCTCAGAAGATAGAGATAGTATTTATATTTATGTATACCCTATTCCTCAGGTAAGAATATTTTCCGATACTTCACAAGGTTGTGTTCCATTACTTGTTAATTTCAATTTAAGTATTCTTAGTGATTCAATGGGAATAAATTCATATATATGGAGCTTTGGAGACAATGAAAATCTTTCCACTTCCTCTCATCCTTCTCACACTTATACCCGTAGTGGTATATTTGATGTTTGGGTGCAATGTATTACAGAGTATGGCTGTAAGACAGGAGATACTATTCCGGAAATGATAGATGTGTATCCAAAACCTCATGCAGAATACGCAATAAGTCCACGTGTTGTTAATATATTGGCACCTGAAATTCATTTTATAAATCAAAGCGAGGGAAATGTATTAAATTTATGGAGTTTTGGAGATGGAGATTCTGCAACGATATTATCACCATTTCATCGTTATCCACAAGTTGCGGCACATTATTTAAGTCAGTTGATTATTGAGAATGATTATGGATGTAGAGATACTGCCGAAAAAGACATATATATAGAAGATGTATATACATTTTGGGCTCCTACTGCATTTTCTCCTGATGGAGATGGACAGAATGATTTCTTTTTAGTGAGAGGATATGGCATTTCTCCTAAAGGATTTGTTTTGTATATTTATGATAGGTGGGGAGAATTGGTTAGTACAATAAATGATTTCTATCCTCAAACTCATAGTAGCGGTAAATGGGATGGCACTATTAAGGGTGATAAAAAAGGAGCTAATGGAGTCTATAAATGGGTGTGCAAATTTAAGGATGTTGCAGGTAATGACCATACAGAAACAGGAAATGTTTTATTGATAAGATAATTGTGAATACTTAAAAGTTTTGCTGCTAAGTAGAGGAGAGGCTGTCCAATAAATTTTGGGCAGCCTTTTTTTGTTTTATCTTATATATGAAGCATTTCCATATACATTTTTGAGTTTTACATGAAATACTTTTGGAGTATTATTACGAAGAACTGTAATATCAACTGTATCGCCAGGCCTATATTTTGCAAGTTGTTCTTGTAATTGAGGTAGGGTATTTATTTTCACATCATTTATTTTAATAATAATATCTCCTTTTTCTAGACCTGCTTCTGCAGCTGCTCCGTTGGGATTGACTTCAAAAATATATACTCCTTCAGTTTGGTTGACACCCAAATATTTTGCAATATCTGCATTCATTTCCACAATAGATGCTCCAATAAAAGCTCTTTGAACTTTACCATATTTTATTAAATCAGCTACTACCTTTTTTACTATATTTACCGGAATAGCAAAGGAATATCCTGTGTATGATCCTGTGTTAGATGCAATAGCAGCATTTATACCAACAAGTTCACCTTTGGTGTTTACTAATGCTCCACCGCTATTGCCAGGATTTACAGCAGCATCGGTTTGTATATAAGCTTCTATTCCATAGCGGGATAATAGGCTTAAACTTCTTGCTTTTGCACTTACAATACCTGCTGTAACAGTAGAGGTCAGATTAAAAGGATTTCCTACGGCAAGTACCCATTCACCAACTTTTAATTTATCGGAATCTCCATAGCGTAAAAAAGGCAAATTGTCGGCATCTATTTTCAAAAGTGCCAAGTCTGTCATTTTGTCCACTCCTATAACTTTTGCTTTATAACTTCTTTTGTCATTTAAAATAACATCTATCATGCTTGCATTTTTTATTACATGATAATTGGTTACAACATAGCCATTTGGAGAGACTATTACACCTGAGCCGGAAGCAAGAGGAACTACTTGTTCATATCTGCGGGGAGTTGTTCCAAAGAAGAAATCATAAATAGGATTACTCATATATTCTTCAGTTACTTTGGTCTTAATGTGTACTACAGCAGGTACTACTTTTTGTGCAGCTTCGGTAAAATCTATTGCTTGATTATTACCTAAAGAAACATATTTTATAGGGGCCTGATTATTTATCTGTTCGTTTAATATGTCTGCCAAAAGTTTTTTATCAGGTTCAAAAAAATAAAAATACGAAACAATGGCAAAAAAGCCGCCTAAAAAAGCTGCTCCAATGGTAATTAACAATGTTTTCTTTTTCATAACACTATAATTTTTTAATTGGTTTAACGAGTTTTACTTAATTTTTATTTTAGCTTTGCCTACAAATTTTGTGCAAAAATGGAATTAAAATTTTATAAATATCATGGTACAGGAAATGATTTTATAATAATAAATAATTTGGATGGTAAGTATTCTTTGTTAGAACAAGAAATTAAATTGTTGTGTGATAGACATTTTGGAATAGGTGCTGATGGATTTATGGAAGTATTGAGTTCAAACAAGTATGACTTTGCTATGAAATATTATAATGCCGATGGAAAAGAAGGCACAATGTGTGGTAATGGTGGCAGATGTATTGTAATGCATGCCTATAAGCAAGGAATAATTAAACAAAAAACAACATTTGAAGCAATAGATGGAGAGCATAGGGCAACAGTAGAGAACAATGCCGTTATTCTAAAAATGAATGATGTTTTTACATATGAAAAAAGAGATAATAACCTTATTGTGGACACGGGGTCCCCGCATTTGGTTAAATTTGTGAAAAACTTAAAAGAATATCCTGTGGAAAAAGAAGGAGCAAGGATAAGGTATTCTTCGGAATTTCCAAATGGAATTAATGTTAATTTTGTGGAAATGGTAGATAATAAACTAATGATGCGCACTTATGAGCGGGGAGTGGAAGCGGAGACACTTTCGTGTGGAACAGGAACTGTTGCTGTATCAATTGCTTCTTTTCTGTTTTTAGAAGTAAAATCTCCTGTTACCATACATGCTCCCGGAGGGGTATTGGAAGTAAGTTTCAATTATACGAATAAAGGATTTACCGACATTTTTTTAAAAGGTCCTGCTCAATTTGTATTTGAAGGTAAAATCAAGTTATAAAAACGATTTTATTATGAAAACTAAAATAGAGATATTGTATCCTTGTGATATAACAAGGCTTGATGTGGATGCTATAGTTAATGCTGCCAATCGCACTTTGCTTGGAGGAGGAGGAGTGGATGGTGCAATACATAGAGCTGCTGGAGCGGAATTACTTGAGGAGTGCAAAACTTTGGGGGGAGCAAACACGGGTGAAGCAAAAATAACAAAGGGGTATAGGCTTCCTGCGAAATATGTGATTCATGCAGTAGGTCCTGTATGGCACGGTAAAGGTAAGGATTACAAATTACTCTCATCTGCTTATATAAATTCGCTTATGATAGCTATTGAGTATGGACTGAAAACAATAGCTTTTCCTAATATAAGTACGGGTGTATATCGTTTCCCGAAAAAAGATGCGGCAAAAGTGGTTAAGGAAACAATTGAAAAATTTTTGAAAAAAAATGATGGAAAATTGGACAAGATAGTTTTCTGTATATTTGATGCTGATAATTATAGTGTTTACAAAGAAGTATTTGAAATAAAATGATAACGGCAGAATTAAAAAAATATTTATCATTGGTAAAATTTGTTCATTCTATTTTTGCTTTACCTTTTGCAATTATTGGTTATGCTTTGGGTGTAAAGGTTACAGGAAAATGGAGTACAGAAATATTTTTATTAGTAATATTGGCAATGGTATTTGCCCGTAGTGCGGCGATGGCTTTTAACAGATATTTGGATAGAGATATTGATGAAAAAAATCCGCGAACACGGAATAGAGAAATACCATCGGGGAGAATTTCACCTCATAATGCATTATTGTTTACTGTTATCAACTCAATATTATTTATTGTTACTACGGCATTTATCAATAAATTGGTGCTTATTCTTTCTCCAGTAGCACTTTTTGTAATTCTATTTTATAGCTATACAAAGCGGTTTACTTCACTTTCTCATTTTGTGCTTGGAGTTGGACTTTCTTTGGCTCCGATTGGTGCTTATTTATGTATGACGCAGCGGTTTGATTTAACTCCTGTATTGCTATCTGTACTTGTAGTATTTTGGGTAAGTGGTTTTGATATTATATATGCACTTCAAGATGAGTTTTTTGATAAAGAGAATAATTTAAAATCTATCCCTGCTATTCTTGGTACAGACAAAAGTATAATATTGTCTGTTATATTGCATGTAGTAGTTGTTTTGTTAGCAGCAGCAATAGGTATAATAAATCATTATGGGTTTTTCTATTGGTTGGGAACGGCGGTTTTTACATTCTTTATTGTGTTTCAACATAGTATTGTAAAACAAAGGGATTTATCCAAAATTAATCTTGCTTTTTTTACTGCTAATGGGATTGCAAGTATTTTGTTTATGGTATTTTATTTATTGGAAATTTGGTTGGGATAATTTATTTGTATCTGGATTTAATCTTTTGGTTTGATAAATTTGCCACTAATTTCTCCTAATTTATCAAGGGTCTTTCTAAACCATCTAAAATATAAAGAGATGATTAACAGAATATTAAAAAACCAAATAACAAAAACATTCATCCAATAAGTGTCAATGTAAATATTTCCTAATCTTTTGCGAGGAGCATAAAAATGTGCCCTTATAAATTTATGTTCAGGGTCTTGATAGATTGGATCTATTTTTCTGTAAAGTCTATTTTTATATTCTATAATTCCTTCCAAATCGGTTCTGTTGCGTACAAAATCAGTTAATTTATCATTTGTATATTCTTTTTTCATTTTAAGAAACAGTTCCCTTTTTTCTGGTGTATTTTGAAGTTTGGATACAAGGGCATCTTTCTTTTGGGAAGCTAATTTTGATTTTGCAATGTAATATTTTTTCAGTTTTTTAAGAAACATTTGGGTGCTTTCTATGATAGATGGAGTTATTTTGTCGTAATATAGTTTATTTAGTTTATCAAATTTAAATCTTTTATTATGTTTAAGTTCTTTTGATAATTCATTTCTTAATAGTTCCAGAGCATTTGTTATGTCTTGTTTCTTTTCTTTTTTCTTTAAGTTACGTTTTACGAAACTAGCTTTATTCATTAGGTTTACAAGCCAATAATCTTTTTTATAGTTTGCGTCATTTATTATTTTGTCATAAGGATAAAAGATGTGTTCGTAAGCATTGTCTTTATATTGATGAACAGCAAGTCCTTCATAAGCCCATCGGGCTGTAATTATTTCTCCGTAAATAGGAATTTCGGTAGGGGAACTTATAGTGGGATTAAGTTTATCATAGCGGAATACTACACCGCTTAATATCATTTGAGGAATTACCAGAAACGGTATGGATATATATATTGTTACTGCAGTTTTGAATGCATCGGAAATGTTTAGTCCAAGAATGATAGCAAATGCCCAAGCAGAGAAAAGCATAAGCCAATAATGAAAATACATACCTTTGATTTCCAATATATAATTGCCAATAAATGCAAACATAAGAGCTTGTATAACAGCAACAGATAGAAGTATAAATATTTTGCTTGCAATAAAACTTCCCCAACTTAAATTCAAGAATTTTTCACGAATGAGTATTTTTCTGTCTTTAATAATTTCTTCGGCGCTTACGGTAAGACCTATAAATATGGCTACAATTACTGCCATGTAAAGATATGCAGGAATATTTTCATTTTTGCTGAAAATATAATGTCCACCTGTAGATACATCTACGCTCCAATATTTAATAATGTATGACAATAAAAATGCTAAAACTGGAGTTTCCAGTGCGTTTATTATAAGGTATTGGCTGTTGGCAAGTTTGGACAATATATCTCTCTTTAAGAATATAAAAGCTTGCTTTATTTTATTAGGAATGTTAAAAGTTATTTTAGGTAATATGAGTTCTTCTTTTTGGGCAGTAATAGAGACGGCTTTTTTGCTAAATTCACTTTTTAAGTATATTTCGTTCCATTCTTTTGGAGAAATTTTTCTAATCATAGTAGGAGAGCCGTATTCATCTAACACAGTAGATTCTAATATGTTAAATATTTGTTCGGGGTTAACATTTCCGCATACCGGACATTCTGCTTCTTGCCAATTGGCATAATTGATTGATGCTTTGAAGTGAACTATGGCTTCTACTGGAGGTCCACAATATACCATATATCCTCCTTGGTCTAATATTAAGAGGTTGTCAAACATTTTGAATATGTCGGAAGATGGTTGGTGTATTACTACAAAGATTAATTTTCCTTTAAGAGACAAGTCTTTAAGCAAGTCCATTATGTTTTCGCTATCGCGGGAAGATAGTCCGGAAGTAGGTTCGTCCAAAAATAATACGGCAGGTTCTCTTATTAGTTCTAATGCAATATTTAGACGTTTACGTTGTCCTCCACTTATTTTTTTATTGAGAGGACTTCCTACTTTCATGTTTCGTATTTCATAAAGCCCAAGGGTTTGCAGGGTCTTGAAAACTGTTCTTATTATTTGAAATTCGGAGTAGTTATCAAAGCAAAGTTTTGCATTGAAGTAAAGATTTTCAAATACGGTAAGTTCTTCAATAAGTAAATCATCTTGTGATACAAAACCTATAAGTCCTTCTAATTTTTCTTTTTCTTTATGAATATTTATTTTATTTATAAGCACTTCACCTCTGGTTGGTGAGTTTGTGCCATTAAGCACACTCAAAAGTGTTGATTTCCCTGCACCACTTGCTCCCATTATTCCTACCATTCTACCTGATTCTTCTGTGAAGCTTATAGGATGCAATCCTATATTTCCTGAGGGGAAGTGGTATTCAATGTTTTTTACTTCAAATAATATTTTTCCGTGTGTCTTGTCTTCGTTAAATACTTTTACAATATCGCTGTAATAGATAGGAGTTATTTTAGGTGCTTTTATAGATGAACCAAATGTGAATATATATACTTTATCTTGATGAAGTAATTGACCGTTCATTACAAGTTCGGAAGAGCCAAGATATCGAAAAAAATACATATCGGTAAGACGAAGATGAAAGAAGCGTATTTGCCCTTTCATGCCTTCTACATACATGTGTTTTATTTTTTCGTGCTTAAAGTCTTTGTTGCTATCAATAAGCAACATTCTTGAAGAATTTGGTATTTGGTCAAATGCATATATTACAAATCCCTTAATTCTTTTGTATTCGTCTTCGGGGATATGGAATTCTTGGGCAACTGTTTGTACAAATTCAAGTTCTTGTTCGCTTACTTCTCCAACATCTGCTTTAATGAATTCCAATAAGTTATATAAAACTATTACTCTTTGTTTAAGTGTAAGTTCACTATTTATTTCATTGCAGATTTTTAATATTTTTACGGAACTTACGGCAATGCTTTTGTTTCTTTTTCCTTTTCTGCTTTGTTTTTCTTGATATATTTTGTAATAATTAACAAAAATTTTGAGATATTCTTCTACTTGTTCTGAGTTTAATTGTTGTTTTAAAAAGCTACCAACAATTTCTTTTCGTTCTTCCAGATTACTGTTGGGTCTGGCAATAAGAGCAAAAAGATGCATCAATGCCTTTAAGATGCGTTCGCTCATTCTGTCTAATTATTATTTTTCTTCTTGTTGCTTAAATCCTACAAGCATATATACAAATCCCGATGATAAATTAGAATTATCCAATTGAATTTCTATCAGGCAATCTACCGTTGAAGTAAATTTAAAGTCCCAATACGGTGAATTATTATAATCAGCATTGGAAAAAAGTAAATTTCTTTGTTTGTCATATACTCTGAAAATGACATTACCTTCTTCGTTACCTGCGGCAGCTGCCAACCTGTAAACCGTACCTCCAAAAAATGTTATATGAAACTCTGCTATTTCATCTCCATTAAGTAACGCTTTATATTGTTGTCCATCTGAAATATATGGGAACTTTATATATTTTGTAACCAAGCTAATAGTTTTATCTGCTTGTGCATTTGCGGTATATGTTGCAAAGCTTAATCCTAAAAATAAAACTATAATTATATTACTTAACTTTTTCATTTTCAAAAACTTTTTCTTTTGTTTATTTTATCATAAAATTTCTGATTTCTGCAACTTTATTTCTTATTTTTTGTAGTTGCTCATCACTTATATTTACTTCTGTTTGGCTTTTTATGATTGCTAATTTCTTTTCGGGTATTATTTCCGGTTGTTCATATTTGTAGTTTATTTTTATTCCTTCAAATTCATAGGATAAATCAACTAATTTGTCAACGAGAGCGGTGTAGTCTGGAGATTTGTCATAATAAGGAGTTAGAATTTTTATTAGGTTGTCTAATGGGTGTTTTTGTTCTCCTATTCTATACATCAATTCTTGATCTTTTATTGTTTTGCTTAATTGTGTACTCATATACAGACTTTCTATAAAACCTCCTGCTAGAATAAGTGCACCCAATTCTTGTCTTTCATTTTCTTTTAAGAAGTTATCTGCTTTTCTGTAGGAGTTGGAAACGATATACATTAGGGAGTCTTTGTTGCCCATATTTTTGTCTATTCGTTCCATTATTTCTTTATCAAAACCTGAACTTATGTCAAGGTCTTGTGCAAGCATTTTTATTTTGGAAAAATATTTTACTGCTTTAGGAGTTTGGTCATATAGAGTGAAATATGCTAAATCTGCACCATAAAATCCTATTGCCAATGCTTTTTTAAAATAGTTGGTATAATTATTTGCAGAATCTAATGGGACAATCAGTTCATCATTAAATTCCAGATTTTTCTTTTTTATTAGCATTGCCATTTGGTATGGTGATGGAATACTAAAAAGTGTCCCATTCATCATTATGACGGCTGTTGCATTAGAGTCTATTTCTTGGTCTATTTGATTTTCCAAACTATCTTCTGATGGTGTGTTTTTATTATTGCTACTCCCACAGCCCCATAGTACAAACATACCACTTAATACCAACAAAGGTAATGACTTAAAAAAACTTTTATTCATACGAACAATACATTTTATTGTGTGCAAATATATAAAACTTTTTGAACACACAATTAAAAAAATATTATTTTGCAATAAATACTACTATGATTAGATGATAATTTTTTGTTAAAATTTGAGATTTCAAGAGAATTAAAGTTTGATAAAGATGTTATGTTGTTGTGAATAATAGAGGTATGCTGTTATTTTACATACCTCTATTTTGTGTTTCGAATAATTTTATTTATTCTTTTACATCTTTTATTCCTACATTATAAAATGCAAAAGCATACATGTCGGTAACTTCTTCTATTATTTTGGAAATAGGTTTTCCTGCTCCGTGTCCTGCCATTGTTTCTATCCGTATCATAACAGGGTTAGGACCTTTATATTTTTCTTGTAATGTGGCAATATACTTAAATGAGTGTGCAGGCACCACTCTGTCGTCGTGGTCGGCAGTAGTAGCCAATATAGCAGGATAATTAATGCCTTCATGTATGTTATATAGAGGCGAATATTTGTATATGTATGCAAATTGAGTAGAATCATCACTTGATCCATAGTCTGTTACCCAATTCCAACCTATTGTAAATTTTTGAAACCTAAGCATATCCATTACTCCAACAGAAGGGATAGCTACTGCAAACAAATCAGATCGTTGATTGGTAACTGCTCCTATAAGTAATCCACCATTAGACCCTCCATGAATAATAAGTTTTTTGGGTGAAGTATATCCTTTGTTTATTAGATATTCTGCGGCGGCAATAAAATCATCAAATACATTTTGTTTGTTTAGTTTCATGCCTGCTTCATGCCACTTGCGTCCATATTCGCCACCTCCCCGCAGGTTTGCCATTGCAAATACTACTCCATTTTCAAAAAGCACAAGTCTAGTAGCACTAAAATATGGCTTTAAGCTAATGTTAAAACCTCCATATCCGTATAACCATGCAGGATTATTGTGGTCAAGTTTTATGCCTTTTTTATGAACTATAAACATTGGAATTTTTGTTCCGTCTTTACTTTTGTAAAATATTTGTTCAGTTACATAGTTATCAAAATCAAAATTTATTTTTGGTCTAAATATTTCTACGCTTGTATCTTTTTTGAAATCATATTTATATATAACCGAAGGATACAAAAATGATGTAAAAGAATAATACATATAATCTTTATCGTATTCTGTGTTTGGTCCTCCTATTGAACCTAATGTGGGTAAAGTGATTTCTTTTATTTTTTTACCTGATAAATCATATATGTATAGTCTATCGCTGGCATCTTTCATATATTTTACTACGAGGTTGTTTTCGTTTGCAATATCTGCTGATAGTAATACATCATCCTGTTCGGGCAAAAGGTCAGTCCAAATTATATTTGAAGGATTGCTAATGTCTGCAATTACGAGTTTATAATTTTCAGCATCTTTATTTGTTTTTATAAATAATTTTGTTCCGATATGACCTATTACACTGTATTCATAATCAAAAGATTGGTTTAATAAAAACGGGTTGGTATTTTTTTGTAAATCTTTTATCCATATTCTATTGCCCATGGTATTGCGGGCTTCTTCTGTGATTATTAAGTATTTTTCATCATAAGTAACATCTGCATAAAACATGCGGTATGGATCATTTTTATCTTCCATTATCACTTTATCTTGTGATTGGGGAGTGCCTAATTTGTGATAAAATAGTTTGTGATATTCGTTTTTCATAGATAGCTCTTTCCCTTTTTCAGGGGGAGTATATCCGCTATAAAAAAATCCGTTTTTGAACCAGCTTATGCCGGTAAATTTAGCCCAGTGGATGGTGTCGTCTATGTTTTTACCTGTTTTTATTTCTTTTACTATTATTTGTCTCCAATCGCTACCTCCTACTGATATAGAGTAAGCAATATACTTGGTGTTGTGTGATATTCCTATTCCTGATAGTGCTATTGTGCCATCTTTTGAAAAAGTGTTGGGGTCTATAAGTTTCCGTGCTTTTTTGCCAGGTTCTTGTACATATAATATACTTTGATTGAGCGTTCCTGGATTATAAAAGTAAAATGTTAAATTACCTTTTGTAAATGGAGTACTTTTTCTTTCATAGTTTATCAATTCTTCTAATCTTTTTTTTATTTTATTTCTATAAGGTATTTTTGATAAATAATCAAAAGTTAGTTTGTTTTCTTCTTTTATCCATTTTTTTAGATTTGGATCATTTTCGTTTTCCATCCAACGATATGGGTCTGGTACTTTTGTCCCAAAATAGTTATCAATTGTATCTACTTTTTTGGGGTTAGGATAATTCCACTTTTTTTGTGTTTGTTTCATAGTGTTATTATTTTTTGCAAAGTAAAATCCTACAATTATTGCAACTATTAGCAATAATACTGAATACCATAAATTTTTCATTTCACTTTTCATATTTTTTATTTTTTTGTATTAGTATATGCAAGCAAAGGTATTGTTTTTTTGTAAAACAACTTATTTTTTTGAAGTTTTGGAACTATATAGTAGATTCAACTATCAAATGTAACATTTTCATTTACAAATTTATAAAATAAATTAAAAGACATCTGAAGCCCTAAATTTTTTCTAGGTCTTCTATTTGTTTTCATTTGTATTTCATTGAGATTCTGTGTTATTTGTTTATCAATAATTGACTTTTTAGGAATATATTGTCTTAACAATTTATTGCAATATTCAATTTGCCCTTTTTCCCAAGAATTATATGAGTGAGTAAAGTAATCAGTTGTATTAAGAGTCTTTGCTATGGTTAGTTAATTTGCTTACATTCAATGCTTGTGTAATAAAGTTAGCATTTACTGCGGAGTAGGTAGAGCTAAGGTTTTCTTCCCTTGGTTCTCTTTGCTCCATTTCGCTACGCTTAATTTCGCAAAGAGAACTTCCCTAACTCCAAATAAAAATACAAATTAAATAACTTAATTGTTACATTTACTAATTGAATTTACAACCTAATAAAACTAAATGTTATAGTTTTGCTTTATTTTGAATATTTTGCATTATATTTGTGCTATTCAAAAGTTTTTTGTTATGAGTGAAGAAATTAAATCTTCTGAAAACCAAGAAAATATGTCTAATATTCCTATGGATGAAAATAATCAGCAAGTAGAAAATCAACAAAATAGCGATAATGATGTGGAGAGTAAAAATAGTAAAGAATATGTGAGATATAATTTAGAGGAAGAATTGGAAAAAATAGATGGATTAGATGTGGAAGGTGTGTTGGATTATTTTGAAAATGATTTAATAGCAAATTTATCTGAATATTCCAACATTTCTCTTGTGGGTAGGATTGTAAAAGGATTAGAAGAAGTTTTCAATAAAAAATATAAAGAATATATTTCTTCAAAAAAACAACAATTTGTAGAAGAAGGTGGTAGAGCAGAAGATTATAAACCAAGTGTAGATGATAAGTATTTTCAAGAAAAGTTTGAGGAATTATTAAATAGATTTTTAGAAATACAAAAAGAATATTATCGTAAGAGAGCAGAATACCAACAAAAAAATTATGAGAAAAAACTTGAGATAATAGAGAAAATAAAAGAATTACCTAAAAGTAGTGAAAAAATAGGTGTTGTATATAAGAAGTTTAAAGAATTAATGTGGGAGTGGAAAAAGACAGGAGGAGTACATTCTTCCAAGTATAGAGATTTGATGAGCCGTTTTGATTTGGCGACCAAAATGTTTTATGAGTATTTGGAGATAAATAGAGAATTGATGGAAATGGATCGCCAAAAAAATTATGAGGAAAAACTACTTATTGTAGAAGCGGCAGAAAATTTACCTTATGAAACATTACCTATAAAATCTTTTAATGAGTTACAAGATTTACATAAAAGATGGAAAGAAATAGGTCCTGTTCCACGTGAGGTGAGTGATAAATTATGGGAAAGATTTAAGGAAGTATCTAGAAAAATAAATGATGCTTATTCAAACTTTTTTAAAGATAAAAAGAAGAGAGAGCAAGAAAATTTGAAGAAAAAAACAGAATTATGTGAAAAGGCGGAAGCAATTGCTGATGGCGATTATAAGAGAGTGAAAGAATGGAAAGAAAAAAAGGATGAATTATTGTTATTAGATCAAGAGTGGAGAAAAGTTGGAAGAGTGCCTGTTAAATATAATGACTCTATATATGAGCGATTTAGAGCTGCTTTTGATAAGTTTTTTGATAAAAAAAGAAAATTCTTTGAGCATTACGATGATTTGTTGAAAGAAAATCTTGATAAAAAATTAAAACTAATTGAAAAAGTAGAAGCACTTAAAGATAGTGAAGATTGGAAAAAGACAACTTCCGAAATAATAGATATACAAAAGGAGTGGAAAGAAATAGGTCCTGTGCCACAAGAAGAGTCAGAAAAAATATGGGAACAGTTTCGTGCAGCATGTAATTATTTCTTTGATAGACGGGAAAAATATTATGAGTCTTTGAAAGGTGTGGAAGAAGAAAATTACAAAAAGAAACAAGAGCTTATAGAAGAAATGAAAGCTTTTGAATCTACAGGTAATGCCGAAAAGGATATGGAGGCTATAAATGCTTTTGTTGTTAGATGGAATACTATAGGGTTTGTTCCTATTGAAAAGAAAAATGAAATAAATGATGCTTATTCTAATGCTTTGAAGCAGTTGTATGAAAAAGCAAATATAGATGAAAACAAAAAGATATTGATTTTGTATGAACAAAAAGTGAAAGATAAAAAAGATACAAAGGGTTTTCAAAAATTTGTGAATAACGAATATTTTGCTTTGAATAAGAGAATAAAAGAATTGGAAAGGCAAGTAACAAAAATGGAAAACAACTTGGCTTTCTTTTCTTCTACCGATAATGAGTTTTTGAAAGATATAAGAAGTAAGATAGAAGAGAAGCGTCAAAAGATGAAATTATTATCGGATAAATTAAATATTTTGAAAAAATATAATAGTCAATAAATTAAAATGATGAGATATTGGTTTTTAAAATTTATTGTGATTTTCCCGCTATTTTTGGCGGGAAATCTTTTTTATGCAAGTGCACAACAAGAAGGAAGTGTGAGAGGTTTTGTATATGATAAAAATACCGGTGAGCCATTAATGTTCGTAAATATTGTAGTAAAAAATACTAAAAAAGGAGCTTCTACTGATGTAAACGGGTTTTTTAATATTACAAATATTCCAGCAGGTAAACAAGTGCTTGTTTTTCAGTATATGGGATATGAATCTAAGGAAGTACCTGTGATTATTAACCCCAATAGTATCACAAACAAAAAAGTATATCTTGTCTCCTCTTCGATAAAACTTAAAACAGTAAAGGTGTCTGCCGAACGGCAAGAAATGAAAACAGAAGTAAAAGCTTCCGTTATAAAAATAGCCCCTAAACAGCTTAAAGAATTACCAACAATAGGAGCTACTCCTGATTTAGCACAGTATTTGCAAGTGTTGCCGGGAGTAGTTTTTACAGGAGATCAAGGTGGACAATTGTATATAAGAGGAGGTTCTCCTATTCAAAATAAAGTATTGCTTGATGGTATGACAGTATATAATCCCTTTCATAGCATAGGATTATTTTCTGTAATAGATGCCGACATTATTCAAAATGTAGATGTATATACCGGTGGTTTTGGTGCAGAATATGGAGATCGTATTTCCTCTATTATGGATATTACTATGCGTGATGGTAACAGAAAAAAATATAAAGGGAAAGTTACTGCAAGTACATTTGGAGCCAAAGCAATGTTTGAAGGTCCTATATCAAAAGATAAAGATGATGGCAAAGGAAGCTCTTCATTTATATTTTCTGCCAAAACATCATATTTGGAACAATCATCTAAACTTCTTTATTCTTATATAGATACAGCAGGACTTCCGTTTAACTATACAGATCTTTATGGGAAAGTTACTTTAAATGCAGGCAATGGTAGTAAAATAAGTATTTTTGGTTTTAACTACTCTGATAGAGTAAATTATAGTGCTTTATCTAATCTTAACTGGCAAGAGCGTGGTATTGGGTCTCGTTTTTTAATATTACCCGCTTCTGCAAATGCAATAATCAAAGCTCATTTATCCTTTTCTAATTATCATATAATGTTGGACGATGTTGATAATTTGCCACGAGAAAGCGGTATTGGTGGTTTTAACTTAAATATGGAATATAAGTATTTTTTAGGTAAAAATCAATTGAAATATGGTATTGATGTAGAAGGTTTTAAAACAAGTTTCCTTTTTTATAACGCATTGGAACTCAAAGTAGAACAAGAAGATAATACTACGGAATTCGGTTCATTTGTTTCCTATAAAATGAATTGGAAGAAATTTATATTTGAGCCAGGATTTAGACTTCAATATTATGCTTCGTTATCAGAGTTTTCACCTGAACCCCGTATTGGTATAAAATATAAACTTAATGACAAATTACGCTTTAAATTTGCAGGAGGTTTGTATAGTCAAATATTTATTAGTGCTACATCCGATAGAGATGTTGTAAATCTTTTTTATGGCTTTTTATCTGCACCGGAAAACTTACCTGAAACATTTAATGGAAAACCGGTTACTTCTAAATTACAAAAAGCAAAACATGGAGTGTTAGGATTAGAATACGATGTGTCAAATAGAATAATGGTAAATGTAGAAGGATATTACAAAAAATTTGACCAATTGACTAACATAAATAGAGATAAAATATATGAGGATAATGAACTAAATGCAGATATTCCCGATTATTTGAAAAAAGATTTTATTGTTGAGACAGGAGATGCGTATGGAGTTGATTTTTTAACAAAATATGATTATGGAAGACTTTATATTTGGTTTGTATATTCATTAGGTTTTTCACATAGAGATGATGGTGTACAAAAATATGTTCCTCATTTTGACCGTAGGCATAATATAAATTTTGTTACTACTTATAAATTGGGAGAAATACAAAATTGGGAAATTAGTTTTAGGTGGAATTTTGGTTCGGGATTCCCATTTACACAAACTGCAGGAATATTTGAACAAATAGTACTTAATTCTATTACAGATAATTATGCTCAATCAAACGGACAATTTGGATTTATTTATGGAGATTTGAACGGAGCCCGTTTACCTGCATACCATAGGTTGGATTTCACTCTTAAGCACTGGGTTGAGTTCATAAATACTTCGCGATTGGAAATGGCATTTACTATTACAAATGTATATAATAGACCAAATGTATTTTATTTTGATAGAATTGGGCATAGACGAGTAAATCAATTACCGTTTATGCCAAGTTTTGGATTGAGTTATAAATTTTAATATAATACAATAAGTCATGGTGCAGACCAAATTTATTTTTGTTACGGGAGGTGTTACTTCCTCTTTAGGAAAAGGTATAGTTTCGGCTTCTCTTGCCAAATTATTACAAGCAAGAGGCTATTCTGTAACTATACAAAAATTGGATCCGTATTTGAATGTGGATCCTGGTACACTTAATCCTTATGAACATGGCGAATGTTATGTAACTGATGATGGTGCTGAAACCGATTTGGATCTTGGGCATTATGAACGGTTTTTGAATATTACCACATCAAAAGATAACAATGTAACTACAGGAAAAGTTTATAAAACAGTAATAGAAAAAGAAAGAAAGGGAGACTACCTTGGTAAAACAGTGCAAATAATTCCACATATTACCGATGAAATAAAGAGACGTATAAGAGTATTGGGAGCAAAATATAAATATGAAATTGTAATAGTAGAAATAGGAGGTACGGTTGGAGATATAGAATCATTACCTTATGTGGAAGCTGTAAGACAAATGAAATGGGAGCTTGGGCAAGGAAATGTAATAGTTGTACATCTTACACTGGTTCCATATTTATCTACTTCTAAAGAGCTGAAAACCAAGCCAACACAACACTCTGTGAAAGAACTGTTAAAGCTTGGTGTTCAACCCGAAATAATTGTTTTAAGAACGGAAAAGCCTCTCAATACAGAAATAAAAAATAAAGTGGCTTTGTTCTGTAATGTGAATAGAGAAGCGGTAATAGAAGCAATAGATGCCAGCACTATATACGAAGTTCCATTATTGTTAAAAAAGGAAAAACTTGATTTAGTTGCGTTATACAAATTAAACTTACCTGTAAAATCGGATGCAGACCTTACCGATTGGGTTGATTTTATAAAAAAGTTGAAAAACAAAAAAGAAGAAGTAAAAATAGCACTTGTTGGTAAATATGTTCAATTGCCGGATGCGTATAAATCGATAAATGAAAGTTTTGCTCATGCGGGAGCAATGAATGAATGTGGTGTAAATGTGGAATATGTTAATTCCGAAAATCTTACTTATGAAAATGCTAATTCTATTTTGGATAAATATGATGGAATACTTATTGCTCCAGGGTTTGGACCAAGAGGGATAGAAGGAAAAATAGTAGCAGCTAATTATGGGCGTACACATAAAATTCCTACTTTGGGTATTTGCTTAGGTATGCAATGTATGGTGATAGAATTTGCAAGAAATGAACTCGGTATGAAAGATGCGGATTCTGTGGAATTTAATATGCATACGCAATACCCCGTTATTGACCTTATGGAAGAGCAAAAACATATAATAGATAAGGGAGGCACGATGCGTCTTGGTGCTTATGATTGCGAAATAGATAAAAAATCATATTTATACACAAATGTTTATAAACAAAAAATTGTAAGAGAAAGACATCGCCATCGCTATGAATTTAATAATAACTACAAAAAATATTTTGAAGATAAAGGCTTTTTGGCAGTAGGAAAAAATCCTGATACCGATTTGGTTGAAATAATGTATCTGCAAAATCATCCATGGTATATAGGTGTGCAATTTCATCCCGAGTATAGAAGCACAGTATTGAATCCACATCCTTTATTTGTAGATTTTATAAAAAATGTAATAAAATATAAAAAAACTAAAAAGCAATGAGACTTTATTCATATAACTTAAACGGAATACGTGCTGCTATAAAAAAAGGGCTTATAGAATGGATAAAAAATGAAAATCCTGATGTTGTTTGTTTTCAGGAGACCAAAGCACAAGAAGAACAGATAGAAAAACAATTATTTGAACAGCTTGGATATAATACCTATTGGTATAGTGCGGAGAAAAAAGGATATAGCGGAGTGGGTATTATTGCTAAACGTAAGCCGAATAAAGTATTTACAGGAGTTGGAGAACCTAAATATGACAGGGAAGGACGCGTAATAAGAGCGGATTTCGGAGAAGTAACATTGATAAATGTTTATCATCCATCGGGGACATCAGGACAAGAACGCCAAGATTTCAAAATGGAGTGGTTGGATTTTTTCTTAAATTGGCTGGAAGAACTTAAAAAAGAAAGACCATATTTAATTATTACAGGAGATTTAAATATTGCACATAAAGAAATAGATATTCACGATCCGGTAGGCAATGCCAAAAATTCAGGTTTTTTACCCGAAGAGAGGGCTTGGGTAGATAAATTTTTATCACATGGTTATGTAGATACATTTAGATTGTTTCATACTGAGCCACATAGATATAGTTGGTGGACATACAGGTTCAAAGCCAGAGAAAAAAACAAAGGTTGGCGTATAGATTACTTTTTTGTGACCGAAAATTTAGTAGAAAAGGTAAAAGATGCCAATATATTGGAAAATGTAGTTCATTCAGACCATTGTCCTATAATGTTAGACATTGATATTTAGCTTATGATATGTCCTGAATTTTTGGACCAAGGAGATAGCATTGCTTTGGTTGCACCTGCCCGCAAAGTGTCAAAAAAAGAAGTGCAATATGCTATAGATAGGATAGCAAGCGAGGGGTATAAAGTAGTGGAAACTCCAAATCTTTATGCTTCACAAAATCAATTTGCAGGGACAGATAAGCAAAGAGCAGACGATTTATTATGGGCATTACGTAATAAAGATATAAAAGCAATCCTATGTGCCAGAGGAGGATACGGTACTATACGAACATTAAGCCACATTGAATACAAAGACTTGGCATCCAATCCCAAATGGATAATTGGATATAGTGATATTACTGTGTTTCATAGTATGTTAAACAGGGTAGGTATAATGAGTTTGCATGCAACAATGCCTTTAAGTTTTCCTGAAAATACGGAAGATAGTATTAAGTATTTATTTAATTTTATAAGTGGTAATATCCCTGCTAATTACATTTTTGACGGAGATAAATTAAATGTGGAGGGAGTGGTAGAAGGAGAACTTATAGGAGGTAATTTATCCGTATTATATAGTGTGAGAGGAACAAAGTATGAGCAAGATTATTCCAATAAAATTTTATTTATAGAAGACCTTGATGAATATCTGTATCATATAGATAGAATGATGATGAATTTTTCCGAAAGTGGCATATTAAGTAATTTGAGTGGAGTTATTGTTGGAGATATGATTGATATGCATGATAATAGTATTCCGTTTGGCAAAAATGCAAAAGAAATAATATATTCTCATCTTAAATCATTAAAAATACCTGTTGCATTTATTAGTGGCATAGGACACGGAAAAAGAAATTTACCTCTTTTGCTGGGAAGTAAAATAAAATTGAAAACAACTCTTTCAAAAACAGAAATATATTTTTCATTGTAAAAAAAATATTATCTTTGCAAATAATAAGGAATAATATGAAAATCCGTATTTTAACTATATTATTTATTGCTACTTTTTTTGTAAATACGGGATGTAAGAAAACAAAACCTCCTCGTGCTATAGTTACTGTGATACTTGAAGACAAAACTCCTGTAGAGGGAGCTACCGTTACAGTATATTCCAAGCCCTCAGGTTCTATAATAATGTGGCAAAAAACTACTGATAGTGAGGGGCAGGCAGAGTTTGAAGCTGACCAGGAATATGTATTAAGTTGTAAAGCGGAAAAAGATATAAATGGACATCATTACCAAGGAACTGGTACTTTGGTGTTTAAGTATAATGAAGAATTTGAAAAAACAATTATAATTAAATAATATGTATTATGAAAAAAATATTTTATGTTTTTGCAATATTGGTAATAGCTTTGGCAAGCTGTAAAGACAAACCACCTAAAGCAGAAATAACAGTGGTAGATTTGTCAAACAAACCTGTGCCTGATGCATTTGTTAGGGTATATGCAACACCATCTGATCAAAATGTAGAAGGTAATATAGGTTATATTAAACCTTATGAGCGGGAGAGAGATGCCCTTAAGATGACAGACAGTGATGGTAAAGTAGAATTTGAGTTCAAATATGAAGCAATTTATAATGTATTTGCATACAAAATAATTTCCGATACTTCTCAGGGGATAATAGGAGATACCCTTAAAGGAACAGGTGCTGTTATTCTTGAAAAAAATAAAGTAGCAGAGGAAACAATTATTATCAGATAAGATAAGAAAAGTAGTTTTGTATGAGTAGGATAGTGTTGTTTGATACTAAAGATAATTATTTAAATTTATTGCCCTTAACATTTACGAGACCTATTGGAGATTTGAGGGTAGGTATTGTTAAGTTATGGGAAAAATGGTTATTCTTTGACAAAAAATTAAAAATATCATTTTTGTCAGAAAAATATTTATCCAAAAAATATCCTTTTGATTATCATAATGATAATATTTATGTAAATTCCTCTTTTATTGCCAACGCTAAATTGTATGAAGAAATAAAGAAGTTGAAAACTGGTCAAGGATTGACTTATAAAGGAGAAATATTAGCCTTTAAATCGGATAAATATGTAAAAATAATTGAGGGATATATTTCTGTAATTTCAACAGCAGAATATAATGAGGAACTTTTGCAAATAAAATATCCTTGGGATATTTTTTATTTTAACGGTAAGGTGTTAGAAAAAGACTTTTATTATATAACCAATGGTAAAAAATCACAAACTTTAAGTAATACAGTAAATATCATAAATAAAGAAAATGTATTTGTAGAAGAAGGTGTTAATGTCCATTTTGCAACATTGAATGCACAAGAAGGGTTTATTTATTTAGGAAAAGATGTGGAAGTAATGGAGGGGACGGTAGTAAGAGGTTCTCTTGCTATGTGTGAACATTCTGTGCTTAAGCTCTCTGCTAAAATTTACGGACCTACCACAATAGGACCATATTCCAAGGTAGGAGGCGAAGTAAACAATTCTGTAATTTGGGGTTATTCCAACAAAGCTCATGATGGCTTTCTTGGCAATGCCGTATTAGGACAGTGGTGTAATATAGGTGCGGATACGAATAATTCCAATTTGAAAAATAACTACGCCGAAGTAAAAATGTGGAATTACAAACAAGAGCATTTCATATCTACAGGATTACAATTTTGTGGACTTACTATGGGTGACCATTCTAAATGCGGAATAAATACAATGTTTAATACAGGAACAGTTGTTGGAGTGAATGCCAATATCTTTGGTTCAGGTTTTCCTCGTAATTTTATTCCTTCTTTTTCGTGGGGTGGGCCACAGGGGTTTACAGAATATAAATTGCACAAAGCATTAGAAGTAGCGGAAAGGGTAATGTTACGCCGACAAAAAGTATTAGATAACGTAGAGACAGAAATATTATCTTCGGTATTTGAAAATACCAAAAAGTATCGCAGTTTTTAACAAAACGGCACGATACTTGACTTATAACTTAACCCCTATTAATTTATTTTAAATATAAAAAATTGAAAATGAGTATGAAAGATGATAAAATGTTTTTTGAGAAAATAGAAATAGATAGAGATGATAATGACAATTTGTCCAGGTTCCCAAAAGAACTTCCAATTTTGGCATTGAGAAATCTTACCATTTTCCCTGGAAATATCATTCCTGTCCCTATAGGTAGAGAAAAATCAATAAAACTTGTAAAAGAAATTTATGATAAAGGTGGTTCTTTTGTTGCAATAGAACAAAAAGATGTAAACATAGAAAATCCCGGAGAAAACGATTTATTTAAATATGGGACAGTTTGTCGTATAGTAAAATTGGCGGAATTGCCAAAAAGAGGACTTACTGCTATAATAGAAGGAGAAGAACGGGTAAAATTGAAGAGTATTACCCAAACAGAACCTTACCTTAAAGGAATAGTGGAACTTTATCCTGACCCGAAACCTAAAAAAGACAAATCGTTATATCCCAGAATTGCTGCATTAAAAGAAACTGTCTCCAAATATGTAAAATTATCTGTTGATTTCCCGCCTGAATTTATGGACGGTATAAAAGGAATGGAAGATTTATGGTTTCTTACAAATTTTATAGCCTCAAACCTTGATATTCCGGGGGAACGTAAACAAGGAATATTAGGTGCTACTTCTTTTTTGAAAAGATACGAACAGGTATTAAGCGTATTGTATGAGAAAATAAAGCAAGAAGAAATAAAGCAAAAAATAGAAGAAAGAGTAAAACAAGATCTCAATCGTCAGCAAAAAGAATATATTCTTAACCAGCAAATAAAAGAAATACAAAAAGAGTTAGGAGAAAATCCTATAGAGCAAGAATATGAACAACTTGCCAAAAGGGCAAAAAATAAAAAATGGCCTAAAAATGTTGCGGAAATTTTTGACAAAGAACTACGCAAATTAAGAGTGATGAATCCTGCTATGCCTGATTACTCAATGCAACTTAATTATTTGAATACTTTGATAGATTTGCCTTGGAATGAATATTCAAAAGATAATCTTGATTTAAAGCATGCTGAAAATATATTAAACAGAGACCATTATGGGTTGGAAGAAGTAAAAGAACGTATATTGGAGCATCTTGCCGTACTTAAACTTAAAAAGGATATGAAAGCTCCTATATTGTGTTTATATGGTCCTCCGGGGGTAGGTAAAACTTCTTTGGGAAAATCTATTGCCGAATCACTTGGACGGAAGTATGTCAGGGTATCGCTGGGAGGTTTGCATGACGAAGCTGAGATAAGAGGACATAGGCGTACTTATATAGGTGCTATGCCTGGACGTATCATTCAGAATATAAAAAAAGCAAAATATTCCAATCCCGTATTTGTGCTTGATGAAATAGATAAAATAGGTAGCGATTTTAGAGGTGATCCTGCTTCTGCATTGTTGGAAGTATTGGATCCTGAGCAAAATAGTACGTTTTACGACAATTATCTTGAGCTTGAATATGATTTGTCCCGTGTTTTATTTATAGCCACAGCTAATAATATATCAACCATTCACCCTGCTTTGTTGGATAGAATGGAGCTTATAGAAGTAACAGGATATACTACGGAAGAAAAGGTAGAAATAGCAAAACGACATCTTATTCCAAAACAATTAAAAGAACATGGATTGGAAAGAGACGCATTGACTTTTTCACGAAAAGTGATAGAAAAAATAATAAAAGATTATACAAGGGAATCAGGAGTAAGAGTGCTTGATAAAACTTTATCCAAAATTATTCGCCGCTATGCTAAAAAAATGGCTTATGGTGAAAAATTTAACAATAGAGTTACTGTAAATGACATAAAAAACATTTTAGGTCCCAGAAAATTTTTTACAGAATCTTATGAGGGGAATGACTATGCCGGAGTAACCGTTGGTTTGGCTTGGACCGCATTTGGAGGTAGCATATTGTATATAGAAACAAGTGTAAGCAAGGGGAATGGAAGGCTTACGCTTACAGGAAATTTAGGTGATGTGATGAAAGAATCTGCAACAATAGCATTAGAAATAGTAAAATCACGAAGTGAAAAATTAGGAATTCCTATTGAGAGATTTCAGCAATATAATGTGCACTTACATGTGCCGGAAGGAGCAATACCCAAAGATGGTCCTTCTGCGGGAATAACTATGGTTACTGCTTTGGCTTCTGTATTTACCCAGCGAAAAGTGAGACCATTTCTTGCTATGACCGGAGAGATTACATTGCGTGGGAAAGTATTGCCAGTGGGAGGAATAAAAGAAAAAATACTTGCGGCGAAAAGAGCTGGTATAAAGGAAATTATACTTTCAAAAGAAAATAAGGCAGATGTAGAAAAAATAAAAGCAGATTACCTAAAAGACATAAAGTTTATATATGTAAATAATGTAGATGAAGTGCTGGAGCATGCAATTACAAATGAAATGGTAGAAACACCATTTGTGTTTGAAGAAGAGGATAAAAAAGATAAAGAAAAAAAATAACAAAGAAGAATAAAGGTATATAATAATTATATATTTTTGTAGCCCAAAATTTAGATTTTTGGTGAGGTGGCCGAGTGGTCGAAGGCGCACGCCTGGAGAGCGTGTTCTCGCGAAAGCGGGACGCGGGTTCGAATCCCGCCCTCACCGCGATAAAAAAGACTTACCTTATAGGCTTCACGTGATAAAAATTATTATGCGATTTTAATTAAATTAAACATTACTTTATTGATAAGTATATAGCTTTTTATTTGTAGTTTTGTGTGAAAATATTTTAGAATGAAAAATAAGGTAATATCCATTATATTTTTGTTTTTAACGATTATAACAACGAGTAGTTATGGTCAATATAATAGTAGAAGAGTTAGCAATGCTCCTCTCACTCGTATTCTTTTTATTTTTGATGCATCTCAAAGTATGCTTGGAAAATGGGAACGTCACACTAAGATAGATGTTGCTCGTAAGTTTTTAATAAAGATGGTAGATAGTTTAAGGCAAGTAAAAAATGTTCAACTTGCTTTACGAGTATTTGGTCATCAGAGCTATGTCCCTCCGCAAGATTGTAATGACACAAAGCTTGAAGTGCCTTTTTCCAACAACAATGCAGATAAAATAATGGAAGTGCTTCGTAATATTCAGCCCAAAGGGACAACTCCTATTGCTCATTCCCTTGAACTTGCAGCAGAAGATTTTCCTGATTGCGATTATTGTAGAAACATTATAATTTTGATTACAGATGGAATTGAAGCCTGCGATGGTGACCCTTGTAAAGTTTCGTTGGCATTGCAGCAAGAAGGTATAATACTTAAACCTTTTGTGATAGGTATAGGATTGGATGAGAACTTTAAAAAAACCTTTGAGTGTGTAGGTAATTATTATGCTGCCAAAAATGAAAAACGATTTCAAGAAGTGCTTGGTATAGTAATATCCCAGGCATTAAATAATACTACTATGCAAGTAAATCTGTTGGATATAAATGAAAATCCTACGGAAACTAATGTGCCAATGACTTTTTATGATAAAAAAACTGGTAAAATATTATATAATTTTGTGCACACAATGAATGCAAAGGGCAATCCTGATACATTAACATTAAGTCCTATGTATTTATATAAAATAAAAGTTCATACCATACCTCCCGTCTATTCCGATACATTCACTTTGGTACCGGGAAAACATAAAATTGTTGGAATTGATGCTCCACAGGGGTATTTAAAAATAGAAGCAGATCAGCAAATGCATAAAAATTTACAAGTAATTATAAGAAAAAAAGCAGGAGCTCCTACTCTAAATGTTCAAAAAGCTAATAGCAAAGAAAGGTATATTGTAGGTAAATATCAAGTAGAAATATTAACATTACCTCGTATAACTTCTGATATAGAGATTTTGCAAAGTCATACAACAACTATAAAAGTGCCACGTCCTGGTATGTTAGCAGTGCATTTACCTTCTCCCGGGTATGGAGCTATTTTCCTGAATAAAAAGAGCGGAGACTTGGAGTGGGTGTGTAATTTAGACGAAGATAATATGAATCAAAATTTTGTATTGCAACCGGGAACTTATACCATATTGTTTAGACCTCGTAATGTTTATGAAACTATAATGACCATTAGAAAAGAAGTAACTATAATGGGAGGTAATACCACATCTATAAGAATGCAGAAATAATATTCATTTTTTGATAAAAAGAGCTTTACATATAGTTTCTTTTGATATTCCATATCCTCCTACTTATGGTGGGGTAATAGATGTTTTTTATAAAATAAAATATTTGTCAGAGGCTGGAATAAAGCTTTACTGTCATAATTTTCAATATGAAAAAAGAAAACCTCAGCCAATTCTTGAAAAGTATTGTGAAAAAGTATTTTATTACAAAAGAAAAAAATTTATCAATCCTTTTTTGGGTAATTTGCCGTATATTGTAAAAACGCGTAATGATGGAGAATTATTAACTAATTTATTGCAGATAGATGCTCCTATTTTATTTGAGGGGTTGCATACATGCTTCTTTCTTAATGATAAAAGTTTGAAAGACAGAAAGAAAATAGTAAGAATGCATAATATTGAGCACATTTATTATATGCACTTGGCTGAAGCAGAGAAGGATATTGTAAAAAAGATGTATTTTTTGTCTGAATCCCAAAAATTGAAAAAATATTTTAACATTTTAATGTATGCAGACAAAATAGCAGCAATATCAAACAATGATTTTACCTATTTAAGCAAAGATTATCCGGATAAAACTTTTTACTTACCTGCTTTTCATCCAAACGATAAAATAAAGATTAAAGAAGGGAAAGGGAATTATGCTTTATATACAGGTAATTTGTCTGTTGTCGAAAATATTAAAGCTGTCACATTTCTTATAAAAGAAATATTTAATGATATTGATTATCCATTGATTATTGCAGGAGCTTTTCCTCCAAAATCTATTATTGCAATGATTGAAAAATATAAAAATATAACACTTGTAGCTAATCCTTCACAACAAGAAATGGATAATTTATTGGGAAATGCACACATAAATGTATTACCCACTTTTCAACCAACAGGAATAAAATTAAAACTTCTTAATGCTTTGTTTGCAAGTAGGTTTGTGATAGTTACACCCGATATGGTTGAGAATACAGGATTGGAAACATTGACTATTGTGGTACAAGATGCACACGAAATGAAAAACAAGATAAAGGAGTATAGCAAATTATATTTTGATAGTAAAATAATTGAAAAAAGAAGACTGTTACTTGAAAGTGAGTTTTCCAATAAGCGGAATGTGAAATTATTGATAAATGAGTTATTTTAATTTTAAATAATTGTTAAAAATAGGTGTGTCGTAATTGATATAATTATTATTTTATATTGTATCTTTGCAAAAAAAAATAAATGAAATTTTCAGCTAAACGTATAGCAGAATATTTGAATGGGAAGATAATAGGTAATCCCGATGTGGTAGTGGATTCGTTTTCCAAAATAGAAGAAGGTAAAGAAGGTTCTTTAAGTTTTTTAGCTAACCCTAAATATAAACCTTACTTATATAAAACTAATGCAACTATTGTTATTGTAGATAAAGATTATCCAAATATAGAAAAAATAAAACCTACACTTATCAGGGTAGATAATGCTTATCAAGCTTTTGCTTCTTTATTGAAACTTTATGATCAAGTTTTTTCAGAACAAAAGAAAGGAATAGAACAACCAACTTTTATAGATGAAACGGCTACTTATGGTAAAGATGTGTATATTGGAGCTTTTTCTTATGTGGGGAAAAATGTGAAGCTTGGAAATAATGTAAAAATATATCCACAGGTATATATTGGTGATAATGTAAGGATAGGCGATAATACGGTGTTGAGGGCTGGTGTGAAAGTATATCATGATTGCGTAATAGGAAAGGATTGCTCTATACATGCAGGGGTAGTGATAGGAAGTGATGGGTTTGGTTTTGCCCCGCAAGGTGACGGTTATGGTAAAATACCGCAAATAGGAAATGTAATAATAGAAGATAATGTGGAAATAGGAGCGAATACTACTATTGATAGGGCTACGCTTGGTTCTACTATTATAAGAAAGGGTGTAAAACTTGACAATTTGATACAAGTGGCACATAATGTAGAAATAGGGTGTCATACTGTTATTGCGGCGCAAACGGGCATTTCAGGTTCTACCAAGTTAGGCAATTACTGTATGGTAGGTGGGCAAGTTGGCTTTGTGGGACATATTTCTATTGCTGATGAGGTAAAAGTTGCAGCACAAGCAGGCATTACCAATACGGTAAAACGAAAAGGGGAAGTGCTAATGGGGGCTCCTGCCTACGATGCCAATCAATACAAAAAATCTTATGTGGTATTTAGAAAACTACCTGATTTATACAAGCAAATTAATGAACTTCAAAAAACGATAGAAGAATTAAAAGAAAAGTTAGGACAAGAAGAAAATGAAGGATAATAGAATAGCTAAAATAGAAAATATGATTTTGAGAGCAATGGGTGAATTGCTAATTAAAGAAAAAGATACTCTTGTGGGTAATAATATTGTAAGTGCTACTTTTGTAAAGATTACTCCAGATTTGTCATTGGCACGTATATATTTTAGTATTTTCCCTGCAGAAAAGAGAGAAGAAATTTTAAGCTATTTTGAACAAAATAAAAAATATATAAGAAAGCTTTTGGGACAACGAATAAGAAATTTAAGAAAAATACCAGATTTACAATTTTTTATTGATGATTCGTATGACCAAATGAAAAGAATTGATGAGCTGTTGGATGAATAATATTGATCAGGGAAACGTATTTTTTTAATTTAGCATAATGTGAAACTTACTTGGTTTATAGCAAAACATTATTTATTTTCCCGTAAATCTACCAATGTAATAAATTTAATTTCTTTTATTAGTGTAGTAGGACTTGCTATTGGTACTGCCGCTCTTATAATTATTTTATCTGTTTTTAATGGACTGGAAGATTTAATAATAAACAGATATAATGCTTTTGATCCTGATTTAAAAGTTTTTCCGAAACAAGGAAAAACTTTTCCATTGGATAGCACTAAATTGTTGGAATTGAAAAAGATAAATGGAGTTGCTTATGTGGTGCCAGTATTGGAAGAAAATGTATTGGTGAAATATCAAAAGGTCTATTATCCTGCCCGAATTAAAGGTGTAACCGAGGATTTCTCAAAACTAAACGGAATAGATACAATGATTACGGCAGGTAATTATAAGTTATATGTAAATAATTATCCGGTAGCCATAGTGGGAGCAAACATAGCCAGTGCTTTGTCAGTAAATGTAAATATGGTTGAGCCATTGGTTATATATGTGCCTAAAAGAACTAAAAGAGTAGTGGTAAATCCTGAAAAAGCTTTTGTAAGGAAACCTATTTTTGCTGTTGGAGTATTTTCGGTGGAACCAGAGTTTGATAATTATGTATTGGTGCCTTTTTCTTTTGCTTCGTCTTTGTTGCAATATGCCAATTGTGCCACATCTATTGAGATTGCAATGGTGCCTAATGCTAATATTAAAGATATAACTCTTAATATTGAAAAGGTTTTGGGTACTGATTTGGTTTTTAAAGACAGATTGCAACAACATGCCTTTATATATAAGATATTGAAGTCGGAAAAGATGATTACATTTCTTATTTTATCTATGATTTTGATGATAGCTTCTTTTACCGTAGTGGGTTCTCTATCTATGCTTATTATAGAAAAGAAAGATGATATAAGGACTTTATATAATTTGGGAATGACAAAAGAATATATAAAAAATATATTTTTAACCGAAGGAGTTATGATTTCTTTACTTGGGACTATCCTTGGATTGTTTTTGGGAACAATTTTTATATTTATTCAAAAGTATTACGGACTAATCAAATTATATTCTTCTACTGAAAAAGGAAGTTTTATAGTAAATGCGTATCCTGTAAAAATTTATATGCAAGATTATATTTTAGTGTTGTTTACTGTGCTGTTTATTGGATTTTTGGCATCTAAATATGCTGTTCGTTTTGTTGTGAAGAGATATTTTTCTCCACAAGAATAATAATATTTATCTTATTTTAATGAGTGTTGCTCCAAAGCCATATTCACTCATTGCGGCATCTTCAAATTTTAACTTTGGGTAGTCTTCTCTTAATATCCGTCTGATTTCCATTTTAAGCCTGCCATTACCTATGCCGTGTATTACTACAAAGTGTTTTACTGTGGTCGATTGTAAAGCTTTTTCCAGTGTTTGTATAAAATATTTTTTTTGAATATCAAGCATCTGGTCATTTGATAATAAGTTGTAATTTTTTTCCAATTTTTCTATATGTAGATCAATTTCTATTTTCTCTGAGTTGAATGTTTCTTGTGGTAGGCTATTTTTAGGTTTTTTTTGTTCTTTTTGATATAGTTCCGAAAACTCTACTGTTTTGTTTATTGTATAAATGTTGTATATAATTGCGGGAATATCAAAGTAATGATTTTTCTTAAAACTACCTTCTTTTGTGAATTTTACGGGTTTGAGTTTTATTATTTCTTCAAATGGGTGTCCTTCTTTTATAAATGATGGTAAAATAAGTATGCCTCGTATAATTATCTCTTTTAAGTTAAGTAAATCTTTTCTATCAGTGGATAGTATTGATATTTGTGTGTTCGGTTCAAGTATGTTGTCGTCTATTGTGGTAAAATGTTGTTCTTTTTTTACAGCTATTTGGTAATATAATTTGTAATTGCTGTCATTTATTAATACTATGTCTATGTCAGATATTAAAATGTGGTTTGTTTGTGGTACAAAAGCGAGTAATATGTTGCCTGTTTTGTGCTTTATTACCGATGATTCTTTTATTTGTTTTAATGATGTGGTAAGTGTAGATGTTTGTGTAATAGTATTTTGTACTGGAGGATTTGGAATTTGTTGTGAATGCTTTTGGGGATGTTGGTTGTTTGATGGATATTTTTTTTTGTCTTTTTTCCTTTTAAATAACATTATGGACGATGTATCTACTTCATAATCAAAGCCATTGTCATCAAGTATTATGACTTTTGTTTCATCAATTATTTTTATGATTTTGCCTCCGCCTTCTTCGTCAATAAATTTGACGATATCACCTTCCTGAAATTTGTTCATACTACTAAAAAATTACAAAAGGAGAAATGTAAAAAAATACACTTCTCCTTTTATTGTGGTTCTTTTTTAAAAAATAATTTTAAGCTTCGGTTTTTTCTTTTGCTGTATTTACTTTTTTAGCTTTTTTTCTTGGTCTGCTTACTCCGAAACTGCCTTTAAAGATTTTACCTCTTCTTGTTCTTTTATCTCCTTTTCCCATGATGATTATTTTTTTGCAAAGATAATGTTTTTTATGTAAACAAAAATATGTTTAATTGTTGTTTGTTTCTTTTATCCTTCAGATATTACTTTTGCCAAAGCAATAGACATTAGTTTGCTCTTGTGGCTATCAGCCCTTGATGTTAGTACTATAGGTACTTGGGCTCCCATTATTACTGCAGCGGAGATAGAACCACCTAAAAAGTTCATTGTCTTATACATTATGTTTCCTGCTTCTATGTCAGGTGCAACAAGTATATCTGCATCTCCAGCTACTTCACTAACTATTCCTTTGGTTTGTGCTGCTTCTTTTGATATTGCATTGTCCAAAGCAAGAGGACCGTCTATTATACAATTTTTTATTTGTCTTCTTCTGTTCATTATACTTAGAATGGAAGCATCTACTGTTGCTGGCATTTTAGGATTGACTGTTTCTACTGCTGTAAGCATTGCCACTTTGGGAGTTTCTATACCGAGTTTTCTAAATACTTCTACGGCATTATTTATTATGCTTATTTTTTCATTTAAATCAGGTGCTATATTCATTGCGGCATCAGTGAGTCCAAGTAATTTGTGATAATTTTTGTTTTCGAAAATAGCAACATGGCTCATTGTGGAATTTTTTCTAATACCTTTCTCTTTGTCTAATACGGCTTTTAATAATGTGCTTGTACCTACCAATCCTTTCATTAAAAAGTCAGCTTTGCCTTCCCTAACAAATTTTACTGCAAGCTTTGAAGCTAATGCAGGGTCAGGTTCTTTTATTTTTTCACATTCGCTAATGTCAAAGGATATTTCTTTGGCAATGGCATTTATTTTTTCTGTATCTCCAATAAAAATAGGTATTATTATTTTTTCTTCCACTGCTGCTTTTACTGCTTCCAATACATGTTTGTCTCCTGCTGCGGCAATTACTAATTTTTGTTCATTTTTTACTTTTGCTACTTTTAGAATATCTGCTAATTTTTTGAACATAATTTTGTTGCTTTTAATTTTATGGGTTGAAAGTTAATAAAAATTATTTAATTAACCTATTTTAACCTGCCTGATTAGATGTAATGGCAATCATATTTACTATGTCATCAACGGAACAACCTCTTGATAAATCATTTATGGGTGCTGCCATCCCTTGTAATACTGGTCCTATTGCTTCAGCATGAGCCATGCGTTGAACTAATTTGTATGAAATATTTCCCGATTGTAAATCCGGAAATACCAATACATTTGCTTTTCCTGCAACAGGACTTCCGGGAGCTTTCTTTTTCCCTATTGCTTCTATTATGGCAGCGTCTGCTTGTAGTTCGCCGTCAATCATAAGGTCGGGATTCATTTCTTTTGCAATTCGTGTGGCATTTACTACTTTATCTACCATTGGGTGTGAAGCACTTCCTTTAGTAGAAAAGCTTAACATTGCTATACGTGGTTCTATTCCTGCCAATGCTTTTGCTGTTTCTGTCGTGGCTACGGCTATTTCTGCTAATTGTTTTTCATCAGGATCGGGGTGAACTGCACAATCGGCGAAAAATATTATACCGTCGTCTCCAAAGTTTTTATCTTTTAGTATCATCATAAAAGCACCTGAAACAACCGAAATTCCAGGTTTTGTTTTTACTATTTGAAAAGCAGGTCTTAATACATTGGAAGTTGCGTTCATTGCTCCTGCTACTTCTCCGTCTGCATCTCCTTGTTTTATCATCATTACAGCAAAATACAGAGGGTCATTTAATAGTTTTGCTGCTTCTTCTTTTGTAAGTCCTTTTTTCTTTCTTATTTCTACTAATTTTTCAATGTATTCGTTTCTTTTTTCACTTGTTTCGGGATTTATTATAGTTGTGTTGTCTATGTTTAGTCCAAGCTCTTTGGCTTTATTTTTTATTTTTGTTTCATTTCCCAAAAGGATAATTTGTGCCAGCTTGTTTTCTATTGCTATTGCTGCTGCGTTCAATGTTCTTTCTTCTGTGCCTTCAGGAAGCACTATTCTGTTGTTAAGTTTTTTTGCCGATTCGTGTATTTTTTGTAATATTTCCATAATTTCACTTTTTTATTTTTTAATAACTATTTGTAAAAAAAAGGGGCGTTTAAGCCCCTTTTCATTGCCTAAAGTTCTTTAGGACATTTTATTGTTGACATAATATGTTTTAAATGTTTATTGTATTCTTCCCAGTCATTTATTTGAACTCTTGCAACACCTGTTTTTATAGCAGCTTTTGCTACGGCCGGAGCTACTTTATAAATTAAACGTGGGTCATTAGGTTTTGGTATTAAGTATTCGCGTCCAAATTCTAGTTTATCCAAATTGTATGCTTTTAATACTTCTTCACCAACAGGTTCTTTTGCAAGTTCTGCCAATGCTTTGGATGCAGCAATTTGCATTTCTACATTTATTGCTTTGGAACGAACATCTAATGCTCCTCTAAATATAAATGGGAAGCCTAAAACATTGTTTATTTGATTTGGATAATCTGACCTACCTGTTGCAAATATCAGATCTTTTCTTACAGATATTGCTTTTTCATAGGTTATTTCAGGGTTAGGGTTAGCCATAGCAAATACAATAGGATCTTTTGCCATACTTGCTATCATTTCTTCTGTAAAAGCATCTGCAACAGACATTCCTAATAATACATCAGCACCTTTTACCGCATCTTTTAGTGTTTTTATTTTTTTACTGTCTATAGCAAATTCTTTTTTGTATTTATTTAAATCGGTTCTATCTTTTGTGAGCACTCCACGGCTATCTACCATAATTATATTATCGGGATTTACACCCATTGCAATATATAGTTTGGAACACCCCATAGCGGAAGCTCCTGCTCCGTTTACCACTACTTTTATTTCCGATAATTTTTTACCTGTAAGTTCGCATGCATTTATAAGTCCTGCAGCTGAGATAATTGCTGTTCCGTGTTGGTCATCATGCATTACTGGAATATCTGTTTCTTCTTTGAGACGTCTTTCTATTTCAAAGCATTCTGGAGCTTTGATGTCTTCCAAATTGATACCACCAAAGGTAGGAGCAATTAATTTAACTGTTTCTACAAATTTATCAATATCATTTGTATCTACCTCA
This sequence comes from uncultured Bacteroidales bacterium, assembly GCA_964421355.1. Taxonomy (GTDB): domain Bacteria; phylum Bacteroidota; class Bacteroidia; order Bacteroidales; family JALTDM01; genus JALTDM01. The sequence continues at coordinate 23,664 of CAYQWX010000006.1, read as the reverse complement.
ATATCAAATACATCTACTCCACCAAATACCTTAAATAATAAGCCTTTCCCTTCCATTACAGGTTTTCCTGCAAGAGTTCCTATGTTGCCGAGTCCAAGAACAGCTGTTCCGTTTGAGATTACTGCAACTAAATTACCTTTTGCTGTATATTTAAATGCTAAATCTGGATTTTTTTGTATTTCCAGACAAGGATCTGCGACACCTGGTGTATATGCCAAAGATAAATCTTTTTGTGTGGTACATGGCTTTGTAGGGACCACTTCTATTTTGCCGGGACGGCCTTTTGAGTGGTACAACAAAGCATCTTCTTTTGTTATTAAAGCCATAATTTTTGTTTTTTTATTACATTTGTCAAATGTATATGATAATATTATTTCAAAATATGTTTTTTGTCAGTTTTTATGAAAAAAATAAATAAAACATTAGTTAATATTCTGAAAAAGAAGAAGAAAAGAGAGGAATATGGACTTTTTGTTGCAGAAGGTAAGAAAATAGTTTTTGAATTGTTGAAAAGTGGTGAATTAGAGGTTGTTGCAGTGTTTGTGAGAGAAGACGTGTGGCAATATGATTTTGAATTAAATGCAATCTTTCAAAAGGTTAATATAAAAGATTTTAAAAGGATTAGTTCTTTGGAAACTGCTCAAGGTTTTTTAGCTGTTGTTAAAATGCCAACATATATAAATGACGATATTATATTGTCTTACCCTGTAATAGCATTAGATAGAATACAAGATCCTGGTAACCTTGGGACTATTATTCGTACAGCAGACTGGTTTGGAATAGATACCGTTGTATGCAGTAAGGGGAGTGTGGATGTCTTTTCGCCAAAAGTAGTACAGGCATCTATGGGTGCAATAGCGAGAGTAAGAGTATATTATATGGATTTATATGAATTTATAGATAATCAAATAAACAAAGGTTTTCCTGTATATGCAATGGTAATGAATGGAGAAAATGTTTATGAAAAGCATTTAGAAAGCCATGCCATTTATTTGTTTGGTAATGAATCAAAAGGCATATCAAAAGAATTGTTTACACATAAGGTGTTGCCAACTACTATCCCCAATTTTTCTAATAAAAAACACAAATCGGAATCACTAAATGTTTCAGTGTCTGTGAGTGTAATAATGACTTTGTTGAGAATAAATAATTATTAAAATTATTAATGTGTTTAGTATCAAAATTGTTTAAAAATAAATTTTTCTATACAATTTATAGCATTATTTATTCTTTTTTGTCCTTGTTCTTTTATTGTGCAATAGTTGAAATTGTATTTTTTAAGTTCCGTTTCGTAAATATCAAAAATGCGTTTTCTTTCTTCTTCTGAAGGTGCTTCCCTCAATGGATCATATTCCCAAGGCAAATCGGGATAAGTAAGTAAATACAAATCGTAAGGATTGTGCAGTATATTTTCTAAAATAAAACTATCGTAAGTGCCGTATTTATAGATGCTCCAAATTTTTATTACCAAAAGTTCCGTGTCGGCAAAGAGGATATTTTTTGCATTGTGAAGCATTTGTTTTTCCAACTCAATTTGTCCTTTTGCTATTTCTTTTAAGTCATAATAAGTATATGGTCTTTTCAAGTTGTTAAGATATTCCCGGGCATATTCGGGTACCCATACGGTATTGTAATGTTGTGCCAAACTTTTTGCCAAAGTTGTTTTCCCTGTTGATTCAGGACCGGTTATGGCAACTCTTAATATGTTTTTACTACTTTTTTCCATTGAAAATATCCTATTGTAGCCATTATTGTTAAAACGGTAAAAAATATGCATGTTGGGTATAGTTCTTGGGTAAAATAAACATATATGGATATACTGTCAGCAATAATCCAGAATAGCCATTGCTGTAAAAATTTTTGTGCAAGCAACCAGCTTGCCGTAAAACTCAATGCTGTAACAAGTCCATCTAATGCGGGGACAGTAGAGTCGGTATAGTGGTCTAATACAAAATAGAATACCACAGTCATTATTATTGCTGCTAATATTACATAGCCCCATTGTTTTGGTGTGAGACTTTTTATTTTACCGCTATCTTCTTTTACTCCTTTTTGCCATTTATACCAGCCATAAATACTATTGCCTACATAATAAAATTGTAGCGTCATCAAAGCATAGAGTTTAGACTCAAAAAAGATAAAAATATAAATAAATGATGTAATTAACCATAAAGGCCAAAATGCTATTTTTTCTTTTATTTGGAAAAAAACGGCAATAATACCCAGTATGGAAGCAAATGCTTCATAAGGATTTATTGGTGTTCCTAAAATAATAATATCACTCATGGTTGTTTCAAATATTTTTTTGTACTAATCCTACTAAAAAATTTCCTTTTTCATTTAATTCTCTTGGGTCTGCTATTTTTTCTACTTGTTCTATTTTATCCGGAGAAGTTTCCATTGGGTTGGGTAGCAGTAAGCAACCTTCTACCATAGGTAATTTACCTATTTTCATCAAATCGGAAACTAATGTTTTATATGTATAAAAATTTGCATTTGCAAACACTTCGTTATTCCTTCTTATTTGTTCCAAAGAACCGTTTCTATTTAATGTACCTATAAGAAAGAAGCCGCCTGGTTTGAGTATTCTGTTTATTTCTTCTAATGCTTTATATTTTGGCATTACAAATTCTATGGAAGTTATGGCAACTACAACATCTACCGAATTTGACACAAAAGGTAAATTAGTTGCATCAGTTTTTAAGAATACGGTATTATCAATATTTTTACTGTTTGCTACTTGCAGCATATTTTCAGATATATCTGTGGCTGTAATACTTTTGCCTTGCTGTGATAATAGTTGTGTCCAATGTCCTGTGCCTGCACTAATTTCTACAATATGCTTGTATGGTATTTTTTTTAAATATCTTATGAATAGTTTTTTTTCTATTTCATCTATTTTTTTGCCTTGTGGTGTGTCATACCAAGCATCGTATTCTTTTGCTATTTTTCCAAAATCAAAAGTGGTATTTATCATAAATTTATTTTTTATACAAATTTAAATATACAGGAAGGTGATCACTGAACCCTCCATTATATTTATATCCTATATAAGTTCTAAATGGTTTTTTACCTGTATATTTTTCATCATCTTCTAATAAAAACGGAGCTTTAAATATGTGTGCATCCGTGTAATTAGAATATATTTTATTCTTTTTGTTTATCAAAGTTCCTGATATTATTATGTGGTCTATTATGTCCCATTGACCATGGTATTTGTGGCTACCTTCTCCTTTTAACATCAAATAATAAGATAAGTCATATATTTCATCGTCTTTGATGTGTTTAAAGTTGTGTTTTGCTCCCAATCCTTTTTGAACGCTTACATCTTCCGGTGAATCATTCAAGTCTCCTATAAGTATTATATTTGCTTCTTTATTTGTTTTAAATATGGAATCTACCTTGCTTCTTACAAGTTTTCCTACAAAAATACGTTTTGGTTCCGTTTCTTTTTGTCCTCCCCATTTAGAAGGCCAGTGGTTTACAAAGATATGTAAAGTATCTGTGTTTCCCATTATGCCTTTTACATATAAAACATCTCTTGTTCTGGAATTAGGAGCAAAAGGAAAATCAACTCGGTAAAAAGTAACTTTTATTGGTTTAAAATGTTCAGGTACATATAACATTGCAACATCTATACCACGTCTATCGGGAGATTCTTTATGAATAATTTTATAACCTACTTTTTTTAGAGGTGTGTAATGTGTTAGTCCATTTAGCACATATCTGTTTTCTATTTCACACAATCCAACTATATCAGGAGGATTATATCCACCTACTGCAATTATAACTTTTGCAATATTATTTATTTTGTGTTGGTATCTAGACCATGTCCAATGTTTTTTACCGCTTGGGGTAAATTCATCATCAAGTTTTACCGAGTCGTTTTTTGTGTCAAAAAGATTTTCGCAATTGTAAAACATTATTTTATAATCGGCATTTTCTCTTGTTTGTAATTTCCCTTCTATGGTTATTGTATCTTGAGATACACTTTGTGACTCTTTTTGTTCTGTGTTTTTCTTTAACAAGGAACAAGAAGACAAAACAATTACCCATACTGCTAATAGCAGTAATGCTATTCTAAAATTATTCTTTTTCATTCTTAATTTTTTTATTGTATTTATTCATTGTGTTTTGTAGTCCTATTTTTACGAAATCTAGTGCCATATTTCCGGCATATTCTATTAAAGTAGGGAGTTCCATTTCTTCTTCATTAGTCCATTTTCCCAAAACATATTCTACTTGTTTGCCAAATGGGAAATTGTTTCCTATACCAAATCTTATTCTGGCATATTGACTTGTGCCAAGTGATTTTTCTATATCCGCCAATCCGTTGTGTCCACCATTACTGCCTTTGGGCTTTAAGCGTATTGTCCCAAATGGAAAGGCAATATCATCTACTATAATCAGTAGATTACTTAAAGGTATTTTTTCTACCGATAGCCAATATTTTACCGCTTTGCCACTTAAATTTACATAAGTGGTGGGTTTGATAAGTAAAATTGATTTTCCTGCATAACGTACATTAGTTGTATATGCTAATCGTGATAACTCAAATTGCTTATCAAATTTGTTAGCTATATAATCTACTACCTCAAAACCTATATTATGGCGGGTATGTTCGTATTCTTTACCTATGTTTCCTAATCCGACTATTAAATATTTCATGCCTTTTTCAAAAAATAAATTATGGAACTTGCTCTTTTTGTATTAAACAAAGATTTCAAAAAGAATATTCCACCTTTTAGAAATCCTGCAATAATACTTTTTCCTTCTATTTTTTGACTTAACAAAGATATATATACCGCATCTAATGGCATAGCACGCATGGTTATTACTTCAAAACCGTAATGTGCTGCAAATTGCATAAAAAAGTCCGGAGAAAAATGCCATAAATGTCTTGGCACATCGTATGCCGCCCAATGTTTTCCATAATGAGCCGCATCATAAGAAGTGAAATTTGGCAAGGCACAAACAAACCATCCGTCCTCTTTAAGTGTATGGTTTATACTTTTCATATAACCATCTAAGTCGTGAATGTGTTCTAATACATGCCACATTGTAATAATGTCAAATTCTTTTTCGGGAAGGTTGTAAATATTATGTATTGGTTTTAATTCTATCCCGAAATTATTTTTTGCCACTTTTCTTGCATCTTCGTCGAGTTCTACACCTTCAGGTGAAAACCCTTTTTCTTTCATATAATTTACAAAATATCCGGTTCCTGCACCTATATCCAATACTTTGCCACTATTTTTACCTGTTACTGATTTTATGTGAGAAAATTTTCTTCCCAGCATATAGTTTCTGGCAATATGATAAAGTTTGTTCAGTATTCCCTTTTTAGAATCGCTGTGTGATACATAGGCTTCCGATTTGTAATATTCTCCTATCTTTTCCAAGCTCGGAATATCTTGTGTAAAACGGAATCCACAGTTATCACATTTGTAAATGTCAAAAAATGAACCTTTTACTAAAAAATCTTTACATGCAAAGATTTTTTTAATATTGCTTGAAGCACAAAAAGGACACTCATTATAATGTATAATATCCATCAATAAAAAAATTATCAAATAAGGAAACACAAAGGTATTAAAAATTATGTATTATTGTGTTTTGTCTTGTTCTTGTATGTTAAAACTAAATCAAATATGTACTAAATATATCTTAAAATAAATTGAGTTGTTGATAATCATTGTTTTATGGTTGTGTTGAAAGTTATTTATGAGAGGAATATTATAAAATTTAGATATGCTTACCTTGAAATTACAAAGCCTTTTTTGTATTTACAATAGTTGGTACATCCTTTATACTGTATGTGTGAAAATAAAATTATATTTTTTTATCTATAAATCCTAATTATGCTATATCTAAGTTGTTGATTAACACTATAGATATAGTTATATACCAAGTGGAAATGTTAATATTATGTGCATAACTTTTTTTGGGTAATAAAATTGAAAAAATGATATTTGCATAGCAAAAAATGTTATGGTAATTTGATTCTAACTTATTAAATAATAAAATATTATACATTATGGATATGACTATGTTAAAAGATTCAGAACAAAAAATGAAAAAAGAAAGCAAAAGAAAAATTTATTCGTTTGAAGAAGCTGTGGCTGCTTCTACTGAGTATTTTAATGGAGATGAATTAGCAGCTATTGTGTTTGTAAATAAGTATGCACTAAAAGATTCTTTTGGCAATATTTATGAAAAAACACCAGAAGATATGCACCGTAGGATTGCAAAAGAACTTCACCGTATAGAAAAGAAGTATCCTAATCCTATGTCTGAAGAAGAGATTTTTGAAGCAATAGACCATTTTCGTTACATTATTCCGCAAGGAAGTCCTATGGCAGGAATAGGTAATGATTTTCAAGTTACATCGTTATCCAACTGCTTTGTAATAGGTCATGAAAAGCCTGCAGATTCTTATGGTGGTATTATTCGTATGGATGAAGAGCAAGTGCAGTTAATGAAGCGTAGGGGAGGAGTAGGACATGACTTATCTCATATTAGACCTAAAGGTAGTCCTGTAAACAATTCTGCTTTAACTTCAACAGGTGTTGTCCCTTTTATGGAAAGGTATTCTAATTCTACAAGAGAAGTTGCACAAGATGGCAGGAGAGGAGCTTTGATGTTAAGTATATCAATTAAACATCCTGATTCCGAAGCTTTTATAGATGCAAAACTGGATGGGACAAAAGTTACGGGTGCAAATATTTCTGTGAAAATAGATGATGAATTTATGCATGCCGTAATAAATGACGAAGAATATATTCAACAATATCCGATTGATAGTAAAAATCCAACTTATACAAAAAAAATAAATGCACGCAAATTGTGGCAAAAGATTATTTACAATGCCTGGAAGTCAGCTGAGCCTGGTATTTTATTTTGGGATACAATAACAAAAGAATCAGTTGCCGATAGTTATGCCGACTTGGGATTTAAGACAGTATCTACTAATCCTTGTGGAGAAATACCTCTTTGCCCTTATGATAGTTGTCGTTTGTTGGCAATAAATCTTTATGGTTTTGTAGATAATCCTTTTACCAAAGATGCAAAATTCAATTTCGAAAAATTTCACGCTTATGTAAGGCGGGCAGAAAGGATGATGGATGATATTATAGATTTGGAAATAGAAAAAATAGATAAAATACTTGCTAAAATAGATGCTGATCCTGAGGATGAAGAAATAAAAAGAGTAGAACGTAATCTTTGGTTAAAGATACGGGACAAGGCATTAAAAGGAAGAAGAACAGGACTTGGTATTACTGCCGAAGGAGATATGTTGGCTGCATTGGGATTACGCTACGGTAGTGAAGAAGCAATAGAGTTTTCGGAAGAAATACATAAAACCGTAGCTATAGAGGCTTATCGTGCTTCTGTAGAAATGGCAAAAGAAAGAGGAGCATTTCCCATATATGATTATAATAGAGAAAAAAATAATCCATTTTTGAATAGACTTTTTGAAGCCGATAAAGATTTGGCAGCAGAAATGAAAAAATATGGTAGGCGTAATATTTCTCTATTAACTATAGCGCCTACTGGCTCTACCAGTATATTGTCCCAAACAACATCGGGAATAGAACCCGTATTTTTAATCTATTATAAAAGAAGAAGAAAAGTAAACCCAAATGATAAAAATGTGAAAATATCTTATGTAGATGAGGTTGGTGATGCTTTTGAAGAATATGTTGTGTTTCATCATAAGTTTCTTACATGGCTTGAAGCTAATGGATATGATGTGGAAAAGGTGAAACAAATGGACGATAAAGAACTTGAAAATTTGATAAAGAAATCACCTTATTATAAAGCAACAAGTGCGGATGTAGATTGGATAAACAAAGTGAGAATGCAAGGTAGAATACAAAAGTGGGTAGATCATTCTATAAGTGTTACTATTAACTTACCTAATGATGTGCCAGTTGATTTGGTTGGAAAATTATATGAAGAAGCGTGGAAGAGTGGGTGCAAGGGAATTACTGTATATAGAGATGGTTCCAGAGACGGTGTGTTGGTATCTGCCAAAGATGATAAAAAGAAAAAGGAAGAAGAAAAGCAAGAAACTAAAGAAAAAAATATTTTTCCGTCAAAAAGACCGAAAAAACTTGAAGCGGATGTAATAAGGTTTAAGAATGGAGATGAAAATTGGATTGCATTTATTGGAAAGATTGATGACAAACCTTATGAAATTTTTACAGGTAAAGAAGATGAAGATGTACTCATAATTCCCAAAAAAGTAAAAAAAGGTTATATTATAAAAAATATAGATGAAGATGGTAAGAAACGCTATGATTTTCAATATATAGATAAGCATGGATACAAGACTACCTTTGAGGGATTATCTAGGGTGTTTGATCCTGAATTTTGGAATTATGCAAAAATCATTTCCTTTATGCTTCGTCAAGGAATGCCGATAGTAGATGTGGTGAATCTGGTCAAGGGATTGTGGTTTGATAATGAAAGTATAAATAGTTGGAAGAGTGGAGTAGAGCGTGCTTTGAAACGTTATATCCCTGATGGCACAAAGGCTGAAAAAGGTAATACTTGTCCTATGTGTGGTTCCGAAAACTTGATATATCAAGAAGGTTGTTTGGTATGTGTAGATTGCGGATATTCCAAATGTGGATGATTTGATAAAAAATAGGTTTTATAGCTCCTTTTGTTTTTCTTTATTTGTATAGAAAGCAAAAGGGGCTTTTTTATAATCTAATATTGATAATTTAGACGGGGTTGAAGACTTTTTTGATATTATGTTATGTGCAAATAATGAATCTATGTTCTAAATAAATCACGATTTAATTATCTGATAATAAATAGGATATACAAAACTGGGATTGTTTTATTAAAAGAAATTTTGCTTTAAAAAATCTTTTCAAATGTAATTTATTAAAAATTACAGAGCATAATGCAAAACTAATCTAATGCTAAGATATTGCTCTTTCGGGAAATTTCTTGTAAAGTAATACTCCGACTTCCATACCGAAGGAACAATTACAAATCCTGGTTGCAATATCATTGAAGCATTTTTAATCAAAAAATCATGCCACATTAAATCTACACCTAATATATGTGCACTGTTGTATAAAGAAATTACCGAAGTTGTAGCATTTTTCATATTATTGGCATCTAAATCAGATTTGGTTTTTAAGTAGGAGTAGCTTAAAATTTGGTAAGTATAAAACAAGCCTGCATCTATGTCATTAAACAATTTGTAATTTATTCCTGCACCAAATGAGAAAATATGTAAGGTATTCTTTATATTGGATTCCAATGTGGGAAGAAAAAATACGGATAATTTTTCCGATACAGGGTACTTAAATAGTATGGCGACCCCCTCTGTTAAGTGTCCTGTAGTTTTCAATTCATTATTTTCCAATACATTATTCATTTTCAATTCGTTTATGTAAGTGGAACTTATGCCCCACTTAACTTGTAGTTTTTTATTATTATCTTGTGAAAACGATTGATATGATAAAAATACTAAAAACACCAACGAATAAATAATTTTAGTTTTCATAATATGTTGATTTTAAGGTTTATAATCAGTGTGTGATACTAATTCTTTCACTTGCTGTATTAGTTTGTTGAAACAGGTTTTTATGTCTACTTATTTTTGATAGTTTTTATTTTTAGCAAAAATACGAAAATTCCGATAAATCTCAATTGTTTTATTCCAATTATTTGTTGTAACTTATATTACAATGGCTTTTAGGTTTTACGATAACGTAGTATATTTTTGGTCGTTATGATATTATTTTAGTTGCAAGTCTAATTGGAACTTTTTCTAAAATAATTTCCTTTTTTGTAATGTTATGGTTTTTAATAGTGTTAAGTTGTTCTTCAAAGTTATTGTTTTGTTTGTATTTATCACCTAACACGATGAGAGGAATATTGTAATATTGTGCTGATAGTGCAGTAGAAAAAGAACCGACTTTGTTTACAAAGAAGTCTTTCCCGATGGTATCACAGCCTATTATGGCAATATCGCTTTGTTTTGCAAAAAATGGTATTGCTGCATCATCTATAATGGTAACATTTATACTGTTTTCTTTTAGAAATTTTGCTTGCACAAGACCTTCTTCACCTGGATATGATATGGGTTGAATTATTTGCAAGTTTTTCTCATTTTTCAATTTCAACAACAGTGATTTTACGGACGAGCTGTTGCTATGAGTTAGTATTGTTATTAGGTTTTTGTCTGGTAAATATGGTCTTAATTTAATATAATGTGTATGAGCAAGCGTATTATAATATTCTTTTATTTCAGTTATAATTTTTTTTATAGAAGTGTTGTTGTTTATGTTGTTTAATATTTTGTTTGTAATTATATAAAGATTAGTAAATTGATGTTGAGTAGTTGTAATGTTTTCAAGTTCTTTTTTGAATATTTTAATGTCAATATTTTGCGATAAAGTTTGTTCTATAATTGTTACTAAATTTTGTAGCATCTGAGTTGAGCCGGAAACTCTGTCACTTGCTATTTGTAGTAATTGAGAAGAAATATCTTCTATGATATTTTTCATAGTGATTTTAAGGTAATATTTGTTGTATTTTTTCTATTATTTGATTAGAGATTTTTTCTACAGGCAATATGTTTTTTTCCGAATCATAACATTTTATGGCAATAAAGTCAGAGAAGTGTTTTATTGTGTATTTATACATTTTGTAAACATTTTCTTGAAAAGAAAAATCATCTTCATGTATGTCTTTTTTTCCTTTTAGGTATTCCCTGTTTTCGTTTTCTCTTCTTTGTTTCAAATTTTGTTTTATAAAAGAAAATGGTACATCAAGATACAGATTAAGGTCAGGTTTTGGGATTTGAAATTTATTGTATTCTGTGTCTAATACCCATTGAATAAAATCTTCTTTTTCTTTGTCAGTGTGTAATTTTGTGCCTTGATATGCTATGTTGGAATATACATATCTGTCGGCTAATACTACATAGTCTTGTTGCAACCAATTATTTATTTTTTCTTTTGCATTATTTCTGTCACCTGCATATAGTAAAGCTACAAGGTATGGATTAACTTCATTTATGCTTCCCAGCTCTCCACGCAAAAAACGGGAAATGAGTTCTCCATATACAGGAGAGTTGTAATCAGGAAAATGAATGTATTTTGTTTTTATATTTTTTGTAGAAAGATATTTTTTTATTTTTTCTATTTGTGTTGTTTTTCCCGAGCCGTCAAGACCTTCTATTACAATAAGTTTCATTTTTTTGTTTTTTATTATGCTATACCACGCATTTTTTTGATTTGGTGGTATGCTTCATTTATTTTTTTGAATTTTTCTTCTGCGGCTTTTTTGGCTTTTTCATCTAAAAAAGAAACTTTGTCAGGATGGAATTTCATTGCCATTTTTCGGTATGCTTTTTTCACCTCTTCGTCTGAAGCATCTGGAGAAATTCCCAAAATCTTATATGGTGTGGTATTATCAACTACAATAAACATAGATTTAATGGAATCAAAGTCTGTGGTATGTATTCCCAGTAAGAAAGATATTTGTTTTATCAAGTCATATTCTCTTGGGTCTATTTGTCCGTCAGCATTTGCAAGCCCAAATAGAAAGTGAATTAATTGTAGTCGCGAACTATAATTGAGATGTGTTTTTATTTCTTCGGTTACTTGATTGACAGAAAAGTCCTTTTTTAGAATTTCTCGTAAGGTTAACAAATATCTTTTTGCATTTTCTTCTCCGAAATTATCTATTAAGAAATTTTTCACAAAATCGAGTTCTGAGCGTAGTACTTTTCCGTCAGCTTTCATTACTGAAGCAATTAATACAAGTAATGATGCAATGAATTCTCCTTGGCGTGCTTGTTGTTTTGATATTTTAGGGTTGTTGGGGTCAGTGTCAAATATGCTACCGACAGCAAAACCTAATAAGCCACCTATGGGACCAAAAAATAACCAGCCAAGACCTAACCCTACCCATTTTTTATAAGACATCGGGACAAATATTTTGTAGTATTTTGATTACTTGTGGCAAAAGTAGTTTTTTTTCGTCATTTTCAATTACAAAATCTGCAAATTTTAGTTTTTCATTATCGGGAAGTTGGGCTTTTATTCTTTTTATTGCTTCTTCTTGTGTAATATTATCCCTTTGCATTATTCGTTTTATGCGTATTCCCGATGGAGCTGTAACTAATATTACTTTGTCCATATCTTTGTATGTACCGCTTTCTATAAGTAGTGCCGTTTCTTTTACTATTATTTTGTGTGTGTGATGTGTGTTTAACCATTGCTCAAAGTCTTTTTTTACTTCGGGGTGGATTATTTGTTCTATTTGTTTTTTTAATGAAGGATTGGTAAATATCTGTGAAGCTATCCATTTTTTATTTAACTGTCCATTGATGTATGTCTTGGCTCCCAAAAGTTTGATAAGTTCATTTTTTATTTTGATGTTTTCCAACATTAATTTTTTAGCTCTTGTATCTGAGTTGTATATAGGTATATATAGGTGTGTAAATATGTTGCTTATATAACTTTTTCCAGTTCCTATTCCTCCTGTAAGTCCGACTTTTATCATTATTGGTGTGTGTTATTCTACTATATATACCTTAACTTTTTGGGGATATATGCTTATGTCAAAGGCATATCTGGATTTTTTGCGTAAATAGAGTTTTAATGTATTATTTCCGTTTTCTAAGTTGTTAAAATCTGCTAATATTATGAAGTTTTCAGGTTTTACTTTTTTGTAATTTTTTAATGCTACTTTGTATTTGACAGTTACTTTTTGTGGAATAAGTTTAGCTTTTATGGTATCGGGTTTATTTTCTAATATTATTGGTATTTGGAGAGAGTTTTCAGTGTATTTGTATGCGGGTATATATACTGTTACATATTTGGTATCTGTTTTGATTTTAGAGTATTTTTTTATTGGGATAGTCCGTTTTATTACTTTGTTTATTTTTCCAAAATCAAAGTGTTCTGTTTCAATGTAATGTAATGTATCTATTATTGTTTCTGGACCTGTTACTGTTATCTTTTTAGGTGAAATTTTTATTTTTCCGTCTAATACATATTGGTGAGCAAGTGTATAGGTAAAATATGATTTCACAGGGAGTTTTTTTCTAATTATATTACTTAGATCTATGTATATTTCTGATGGTGAGATGTTGGTTATTTTTACGGATGCTTTAAATTTTTTAGTTAAACTTGGGAGGATATTATTTGTTTGTAATACTATTCGGTTTGATTTTTGCTCAGTTGTCAATTTTTGTATATTTACTACATATGGGAAAAGAAATTTGTTAAGTTGGTATGTTATTAGGTCAAAACCATTTCCTTGTATAGTTAATGTTATTCTTTTTGGAAGCTCATTGCTTATGGTTTTATTTTTAGGGATATTTTTATATGCTATTGGATATGAGATGTTTGTTGTGTATGTGTCATTTAACACTATAAGAAACCATAAGACTGTGGCAATAAATAGTGAAATAAAAAAAGCCAGCAAGTCTCCTCTGGTTTTGATATTTAATAACTTTAGTAACTTGCGGGCTTTATCTGTTATAGAATTGTTCAATTTTTACATATTTTTATTTTTGTGCCAAATCTGACGGATCTCGTAATACGGTATTTATGTCAACTTTTATTTTCACATTAGGTGCTATTTCTACCATTACAATATTGTCTTTCATTTCTACTATTTTTCCGTAAATACCACCAGCAGTAATGATTTTATCGCCTTTTTGAAGACTTTTTCTAAATTTTTGTATTTCTTTTTGTCTTTTTACTTGTGGTCTAATGAGGAAATAGTAAAATATAATAACTATTAAAATAAATGGTAATAATGATACTAATGGATTTTGTTTTTGTCCTGCTTGTTGTCCTGCCGTTAATAAAATGGTTAATAAATTCATATTCTTTTGTTTTTTGTTTTACTCTGGCAAAGATAATGCAAGTTTTGGTGTTAAGGTGTTTTTTTAATGATTTATTTCATCTGGACTTAATACTTGTGCGTCAATACTAAGCTCTGTTAAGTTTGGTTGAGTATTGGCAAGTATTCGTATCATTTTGTGTTGCATTCCATGCTTGCCTGCAGAATTGAAAACTACTTCTATTTTACCTTCTCCGCCAGGAGGAATAGGTTTTGTCGGATAGTCTGCCACTGTACAGCCGCAAGTAGTAGAAACTTTTGTTATTACGAGTTCTGTGTTGCCTGTGTTTTTGAAATGAAATATGTGTGATACCTTTTCTCCATCTATTAATACTCCAAAATCATAATTCTTTTCTTTGAAAGTTATTTTAGGGAGTGCTTTCCCTTTTAAGGAAGTGTCTTTTAATGATATTGGGTTTTCTACTACTTTTGTAGATATTAGTCCTGTGTCTTGTTTTGTTGAGTCTTGTTTGCCGTTTGATGTATCAGAATTATTACAACTGCTTATAAATAATACCAATACCGAAACTAAAACAGTTAATATCTTTTTCATGGTTAATTAAGTTTTTCCTTCTTAAACTTTAATTGTATAATTTTATTATGTTTTTTTACAAATTTTTGAAAATTCGTGCTAAAGAATATCCAGGAGCATCTACTTTAATATCTAAAAAGTATCCAAATGGTGTTTGGTTTGCCATATAATCTGAGTTTTTCAATCTTGTTTCTACTTTATCAAATATTTGTTTTGCTGTTTCTGGTGAGGCTTTACTTTCAGATAGGTGGGCAAAAGAATGTAATATAATGTGTTTTGTGTTATTCTTTTTTGCTGCCCATTTTAGATTTTTTAGAAGTTTATCTTCTACGCTTTTGAGATTATTTGTATCGTTTTCTTCTACTTGTACAAATGCAACCAGTACATCTTTAAATTCTTCTCCTTTGTTATGTTCTTCATATCCGTCAAGTGTCTTTATTTTAGGGGTATAAGCAAATGTGTTACAATATATCATTAAGAGTTTCATAGTTATATTATTTTTTTCTTTTTGTATTATATCCTCTTTGTTTTTGTTGTTGTTTTGCCATTTCTTCTAATCTTTGTTGGAACTTGGATTTTTTTACAGTTTTTTTCTTGTTTTGTTCTATTTGAGCCAAAATTTTGTTTTCATCTATCATTTTACTGAATATATACATTTGTGTAATTGTTATTAGGTTGGCTAATAAGTAGTAATAGCTGAGGGCGGCAGAATAATTATTCAAAAATCCTAAGAAAAATACTGGCATTAAATACATCATTGTTTTCATTCCCGGCATGCTTTGAGAACTGGAGGCAGGATTCATTTTTTGCTGCATATTTGTATATACAAGCATTGATATTGCCATAAGCAAAGCAAACAAACTGACATGGTCTCCGTAAAATGGAATTTTAAATGGTAAATTTAGGATAGAATCATAGGAAGATAAATCTTTTGCCCATAAGAAACTTTTTTGTCTAAGTTCTATAGAAGTCGGGAAAAACATAAACATTGCATAAAGTATAGGCATTTGTAAGAGCATTGGTAAGCAACCACCCATTGGGCTTACTCCTGCTTTTTTGTATAGAGCCATTAGTGCTTGTTGGCGTTCCATTGCTTTTTCCTTAGGTATTTTTTTGTTTATTTCATCTATTTGAGGCTTTAGCACTTTCATTTTTGCAGTAGATAGGTATGATTTATAAGTAAATGGCATCAACATTAATTTTATTATTATGGTAAGAATTAAAATTAATAGACCGTAGTTGTGTATGAATTTTCCTAAGAAATAGAAAAGAGGAATAATTAAATATTTATTAACCCATCCAAATATCCACCATCCTAATTTTAGTATTTTTTCTAATTGTAAATCATTGTCTTTTTCATAGTTTTTGCTTATTTTTCGCAATAAATAATATTGGTTAGGTCCAAAGAAAAATGTTCCGCTAAATGAATAATTTTTAGGTGCCGTAATAGGATATGCCAGCATTATGTTGGCGTGAAAATCTTTTAGGTATCCTTTGTCTTTTATCAGTTTTTGTTCCAATACCGTATTTTCAAATGCTTTTTTGGCAATGAATATAGATGAGAAAAATTGTTGCTTGAAAGCTATCCATTTTACTTTGGTAGGTATTTCTTCTTTGTCCTCTCCTCTATAAGATAAGTTATCAACATCATCTTGGTAATGTTTATAATATATAGTGGTAAAACGATTTTCGTTGCTTTTACCTTTTTCAAATTGTTTGGCTTTATAACGCCAATCAAACATAATTGTTCCTGAATTGTTAGATATAATTTTACTTAAATTATTAATTTTTATGTTAAAATCTATTAAGAAAGAATCAGGATAAATAGTATATTCGTAAGCTATTTTCCTATCATTAGTCAATTGTAAAGACATTGTAATTGTTTGCGGTTTATCTTTTATTTTTATAGTATCAGATTTAGTTGCATTTATTGAAGATGTAAAGTATAGATCGTCTGTCCGTATTAATTTATTGTTTGCAAAAAAGTTTAATCCGAAAAGTGTAGAGTCACCATTTAATAGCACGATAGGAGTTCCCCAAGCAGTCTTATATCCTTTTAGTTCCACACTTTCTATTTTACCTCCTTTGGTAGCGAATGTGATTCTTATTTTTTTGTTTTCTATTACAATGTGTTTGTTTTTTCCTTCTATTGCTTTTGCAAAAATGCCGTATTGTTCCAGTTTTTTTATATTTTTTATGGAATCATCTTTTATTATCGTAGTAGTATCTGTTTTGGTGGTGGTAGTAAAAGTATTTTGTTTTTCCTCATTTTTTACTTTTGATTTTTTTTGTTGTTCTACTCTTGCTATTGAATCTCTTATTTGTTTTTGTTTTGCTATTTCTTTCTGTGAAGGTGCGGTCCAAATGCTATAAAAAATTAGCACTAACGCAATCAATACTATTCCTATAATTGAATTTCTGTCCATAATATTTGAGTTGTATTTGGCTTGCAAAAGTATAAAAAATAATGATAATGGGAGATTTTTTATGTTTTTGGTTATTTAATGCTGATTGTTTACCACAAATAAAATTATGTTTATGTAAAAATGTAAGTTTTTTATCAATTCATTATTTACTATTTATATTACTAAGCGTATTTATTAGCGATAATTTTAAAAAGGGAAATTGCAATGAAGAGAAGCTTTATTATAAATGTTCTTTTAATACTATTAATGTTTTGGGGAACAAATATTAATGCCCAAGATTGGTTGTGGGCATTGAATTTTGATGCTAGTAGGGTAGAAACTGAAGCTATAAAATTAGATTATGATGGAAATATAATAGTGCTTGCTGATTTGACTGGAGAAATTAATATTGGTGGACAAATTTTTTCTTCTATTACTTCTGATAAAAAAGATGTATTAGTTCTTAAATTAAATAAGTATGGTTATCTTATTTGGGGTGTTAAAATAGGAGGTTCCGGTATAGATGACCCAAAAGATATTTATATTGATCATCAAAATAATATTTATCTAACAGGTAGTTTTGAAAATCAAATAACTATCGGGGATTATACTATTACATCTGCTGCAGGGAAAGATGCTTTTTTATGTAAACTTAATAAAGAAGGTGAAACTGTATGGATTAAAAATATGGGGAGTGGAACGGGTGTTCAAAAAGGAAGAAGTCTGGTTTCTGATGGTAGTAGTTTATATGTGGTAGGATTTTATTATGATAGTGTTTACATAAGTAAATCTGCGGATACTACATTAGAAGGTTCAGATACTAAAAATTATTTTCTTGCTAAATATGATTTAGATGGCAACTTTATAAGTGCAAGGAGAATATATTCTTCTCATAATGCGGTGATGTTTGGTTCTATTATAATTTTAGATAGTAATTTGTATTTAGGAGGATATTTTTCTGATACTCTTGTGTGGGAACAGGATACGATTATAGGAAATGTTAAAGATATGATAATAATGAAAGTCTCAAAGGAAGGAGAGAAAAAATGGGTAAAAACGTTTGGAACTTATAGAGATGAGCAAATATGGGATATGGTTACTGATGGAAATAATATTTATTTTGCAGGTTATGCCAAAAATAGTTTTTATTGTGATAGTTTATTTGTACAAAATAAGGGGATGGCAGATATTGTTATTGGGAAGGTCGATTTAAATGGTAATATTAAATGGATTAAAAGTATAGGAAGTCCTCATAGGGATATTGCTATGGGATTATATTATGAAAATAATGATAGAATATTAGTAACAGGATCTTTTTCAGATACTATTAAGTGGGGAGATTCTACACTTATTGCAAGTAATAACACTCAACCATATGTTGGAATTATAAATTCAAATGGAAACTTCTTATCTGCGTTTAGTGTTATATCTAGTTCTTCAGGAACAAGTAGAGGTTATAAAATTTTTGAGGATGACGGAGACCATATTTATGTGACGGGTAGGTATGATGCAAATTTTTTACAATTTAATGATTCTATTGTTATTAATAATTATCATTCTGAAAATTACGATGGATTTATTGCTAAATATGGATGTTTTGAAGGTGTTTCCTTAAATGTTCACGATGCGGGTTGCTCTTCAGATAGTGACGGAGAAATAACAGCTCTTCCAAATGAAGGATATGGACCGTTTCATTACGAATGGTCTAATGGAGCAACTACTCAAACGGTTTCGGGATTAGGAGAAGGAGACTATACGGTTACCGTAAGTGACGAAAGTGGTTGTAGTGCTGTAGCTACGGCACATATAACATATCATCCTCATGTGAGTGTATATACTCAATTGGATAGTTCCATTATGTGTTATGGTGACAGTAGTGCCCAGATTACAGCAGTAGCGGAAGATGGTTTTTTGCCATATTCTTATGAATGGTCATCGGGAGATACTTCTGCTACTATTGTTAATAAACCTGCAGGAACATATACAGTTACCGTAACTGACCAATGTGGAAATACTGCTACAGATCAAATAGAAGTAACACAACCTGATTCTTTGGATGTAGAATTAAAAGGTAAATTCTATAATCTTTTTATATATTGTTATGCTAATATCACAGCAAATGCTTCCGGAGGTACTCCTGATTACAATTATTACTGGTATGATACCGATGGAAATCAATTGGGTACAGATGATAATGTATGGGTAGAAGCAGGAGCATGGTACATAATTATTGTAGTAGATGCCAATGGTTGTGCGGCAGGATGGTATTTTTATGTGCCTTCATGTAGCAAGGAAAGTGGAGGTGAAAACAACAATATTCCCAATTTATTAGATACACTGAGTTATCATCGTGGTAATGTGGAATTTACAGATTTTATAAATTATGAATACAATGCTAATTCAGGTACAATAAGTTCTCCTGGTAATCTATATAATCATTTTCATAATCAAGACAATAATGATATTAACGAGATGCCTGCAGAAATAAGGGATATTATTACAGAAGGGATGTTAAAAGGTGTTATAAAACCTAAATGTGATATATATCCCAATCCGGCAGATAAGTATTTAGCATATAAAGTTAGTTTTCCAATGTCTATTGATGTTGAAGAAATTTCAATAAAGACATTAAGTGGGATAGAAGTTTGGAGCAATCATGTAGATAAATTATCAGAGGTAATTAGTGGTAGAATAGATGTTTCTGAATTAAAGGATGGGATGTACTTACTGGTTATAAAGACTAATACAAGGATTTACAAGGAAAAATTTACGGTTATGCACAAATAAATAAAAAGTTTATGAGGGGAGACATATTTAATCTAAAAAAATTATATTATTTTTGAAAAAAATTTTTTGGAACTATGGAAATTAAAAAATCCCCAAATGTAGATTTAGAACGTTGGCGTCCCGTATTGTTGGAAATAGGGTTGGCAGTAGCGTTAATTGCTACATATTTGGTATTTCAAATTAGAACACAAGATAAAACGGAAAATGTTTTAGGAGATGTAGGAGATGTAAAAGTAGAAGAAGAAATAATTCCAATTACCAGGATGAAAGAAAAAACTCCACCTCCACCACCTCCGAAGAAAGTTGTGGTAGAAGAGTTAAATATTGTTAAAGATGATGAGGATATTAGTGATGAATTTGAAATGGATGAGAGTGAAGCTGATGAAGAAACACAAGTTGATCAATCAGATGTTCAAGTAGAGGAAGAGGAAGATGATGAACCTATAAACTTTTATGTTGTAGAAAAAAAGCCTGAATTCCCAGGAGGAGAAGCAGCTTTGTATAAGTTTCTTGCAGAACATACAAAATATCCTGAAGCCGCTAAAGAAAATGGAGTAACTGGAACAGTATGGGTACAATTTGTGATTGATAAAGATGGTAAAGTTACAAACGTGAAAGTTGTCAGAAGTGTAGATCCTTATTTGGACAAAGAGGCTGTTAGGGTTGTAAAATCAATGCCTAAATGGAAACCTGCAAGTCAAAGAGGTAAGCCTGTAAGGGTATTGTTCCAAGTCCCTATTAAATTTGAACTTTATTAGTCTTTTATAATTAAGATATTAAAGGCAGAAGCAGTAATGTTTCTGCCTTTTTTTTCAATTAAGAAAAAAAATTTTTTTGGTTAAAAAAGTTTTTTTATATTTGCCTAAAATATTTATGTAATATGAAAAAGAATTATATTTCTATCATTGTTTTATTGTTTTTTAACATTAGTGCTTTTAGCCAACAAGTATATGTAAAGAACAAAGGTGCTTCTTTTAAGGTATTACCATCTACTACTGTTAAAATTGAGGGGACAATAGTAGGTGATAATGATGGTGCTATAAGTGGGAAATTTTATAATGATGGTAATATTTATGTAACAGATAATGTTGTAAATGCTACCAGTGATTCATTATTTAAAGATCATAATGGGCAAGGTAATTTAATACTGAACGGTAGTTCCACTCAAAATTTTATTGGGAACTCTATTTATGTGGAAAATTTATTGTTAAATAATTCAACTTCTTCCGGGGCTGCTTTATCCCTACTTAATGGTGACCATTTTATTACTCATAAATTAGAGTTTTCTAACCATGACAAGGTTATTACAAATAATAATACTTTGGTTGTTACAAATGAAGATTTGAATAGTATTGTGGGGTATGATAACCAAGATTTCATTTATGGAACACTTCGTAGATATATAGATGGTAATGCAGGAGACTTTTATTTTTATCCTGTATCAAAAAGTTTAAACTCTTCCGATTATCATTTAGCAGGTGTGAAGCCAGATACATTACAAGGAACAAATTATGTAGAAGTGAGATTTGATGATTTAACAAATAGTAATAATAGTGATTTGAATGTTAGCGAATTAGGTACTCAATATTATGAAGTTGCTCCCGAAGGAGTGTGGCATATAAATCCTGATACTGAACCAACAGGAGGACGTTTTGATTTAAGATGTTATATAGATAATATTTCGGGTCTTACAGACAATCAATTTGCAATATTAAGTCGTCCTGAAGGTTCTACTACTGCAGCAGATTGGACTTGTGCTCCGTGTGGAATAGGATATCCCGGATTAAATCCAAATGGAGGAGAAGGAAGACTTGTTTCTGACGGGTATGCTTTAAGAAGAGGTTATGATCATTTTTCTGAATTTACAATAGCTAAAATGGGATGTGTAAATGTTGATTTGGGTCCTCAAGATACAATTTTATGTTCGGGGGACAGTTTATTACTTTATCCTGGAAATTATGTTAGTTACACATGGTCCACAGGAGCTTCTGATAGTGCTATTGTAGTTACTACTTCGGGAATGTATTCTGTAACTGTTACAGATGATTTAGGTTGTACTACTTCCGATAGTATAAATGTTATAATATCGGCACCAATAGATATTTCTGCAGTAATAGATACTCCTACTTGTTCTACTGCCGGAAACATAGATTTGACGGTAGCAGGAGGTATTAGTCCTTATTCCTTTTTATGGGATGATGGATCTACTACAGAAGATTTGACAGATGTACAACCTGGTACATATAATGTAACTGTAACCGATTCTGTAGGTTGTACAGCCCAATATACAGTAGATGTTCCTAATATAATGCCTAATATTGAAATTAATGTTGATAATCTAAATAATGTTTCTTGCTATGGTGGAAATGACGGTTCAATAGAAGTTAGCGTAACTGGTGGACAATCTCCATATACTTATCAATGGAATACGGGAGATACTGTAGCAAATATTACTAATTTGAGTGCAGGAACTTATATTATTACTGCTGCAGATGTTCATGGTTGTACAGGAGTTGATAGTATAGAGATTACTCAGCCTGATGAATTGACTGTAGATTTTACAACTGTAGATGTTAGCTGTTACGGTGCTAATGACGGAGAAGTTACAGCTGTAGCAGGTGGTGGTACTGCCCCTTATGCTTATAGCTGGAATACCGGTGCTACCAATACTACTATAACAAATCTTGGTCCCGGACAATATGAAGTTACAGTAACAGATAACAATGGTTGTACCGCAACAGGTAATGCAATAGTATCAGAACCTACTCCAATAAGAGTGAGTGGAGATGTAGAAGATCCAGTGTGCTATGGAGATAATGCAATTATTACACTTACTCCAACAGGCGGAAATCCTCCATATACATATCAGTGGAATACAGGTGATGCAGATAGTGTTATTCAAGTATGGAGTGGAACATATACTGCAACGGTTACAGATAGCCATGGTTGTGATACAACTTGGACAACTACTTTGCAATATGATGATTTGACACCTATAGTAATAGAAGATACTACTTATGTGCAAAATGGTTATGAGATAGCAATAGATGTAACTGTTAGCGGAGGTACTAATCCTTATCAATACAATTGGAGTACAGGGCATACAACAGAAGATATAACTGTGTCAATGGCAGGAGATTATATATTGGAAGTAACAGATGCTAACGGTTGTTCTGCTTATGATACTATAAATGTTGATATACCTCTTATTATACCAACAGTATTTACTCCTAATAATGACGGATCTAATGATACTTGGCAAATAGTAAATATTGGAACTTATGATGATGTTACAATACAAGTATTTAATCGTTGGGGTGATGTTATGTTTGAATTCCATGGTAATGGATTCGATTATACTGACAAAACTAATCAATGGGATGGAACATATAAAGGTAAATTAGTACCATTTGGTGAATATTTGTATGTTATAAAATTGGATAAAGACATATACAAAGGGACAGTTCTTGTTAAATATTAGCTCATTTGTATTTGAAGATTAAAAGATAGGACGTCAATTATGGGCGTCCTATTTTATTATGTAATTTGGATTATTCATTGTAATAATAGTTTACCCTAAATATAAGTTAGGGACAAAATGATAAATATGAAAATTAATAGTGTTGTATTGTTTTTGAAATAAAAATAAATAAAAGATTAAGTTTTGACTTAGATTTTATTATTTATTTAATGGAGGTCATTATTATCTTAGGCATACAGCAGAAAAACTAAGAGGAATAAGGACAGATAGTGAAATAAAGTGGTATTTTAGTGTTGCCGATAGTATTATAATAGGTTGGGCATTCTAAAAAAATGAATTATAAAAAGATTTTTGTGATTGAATGCAGTTTTTTTTTAATCTATAATGATTTTTTTTGTGTATGTCTGCTGTTTTGTTGTAATCTTGATTAAATATATTCCTTGATGTAATGTTAATGGCATTTGCGATTGTCCTTGTAATTTTTCTTTTGTGATTATTTGTCCAGATACAGAATATATTAAGACCGTTGCATCAAAGCCACATAAAGACACAGAAAAAAGCTAAAAAAA
>CAYQWX010000005.1:42357-66588 GCA_964421355.1 uncultured Bacteroidales bacterium | reverse complement strand
TAGGAGGTGGAGTTGGTTATAGATTGTCTCTTTTTGATGGAGATACATTTCTTACACGCAGTTTTACCTCGGTAATTTATGATTTTGAACTAAAAATATATTTCGGAACATTGGTAAGAAAGATAAGAATGTAGTATTTTTATTTATGTAAAATTTGTAATTTTGCACAGCAATTTTTTGCCTCCTTAGCTCAGTTGGTCAGAGCGACTGTTTCGTAAACAGTAGGTCGGGGGTTCAAATCCCCCAGGAGGCTCAGTATAAGTATGTTTCGTTATTGTTTCCGAAAAATTTCTTATTGAAGTTTATCAAAAAGAGTTGTTTTTTAGCTCTTGTAAATGCGGTATATAGCCATCTGAGATAGGAGGAATCCAAATCTACAAAATTAAAATGTCCTTGGTCTATAAAAACAGTGTTCCACTGTCCGCCTTGTGCTTTGTGACAAGTGATCGCATAAGCAAATTTTACTTCCAAAGCATTGAAATATGGGCTTTCCATTATCTTTTTGTATATCTGCCGTTTATTTTTTGTTTTGAAGGTTTGGGATATTGTTTCATACATTTTCTTTCGGGTTGCAAAACTCAAAGATGCTTCTTGTGAATATATGGTATCCAAAAGCAGTTTGGTGTCAAATGGATAATCAGGAGCATACTGCAATGAAACATTTACTTCTGCAAATCTAAATCCGTATTTCTCTTCAAAATCATATATTCGGTTTATTTTTATAAAGTCTCCATTAGCAATAAAAGAAAAAGGTGCATTTTCTGGAGCCCACATATAATTGTTCCTCACTACCATTAAAATATCTCCTTCCGTTATCTCTTCGTCATAGTCAAATACTTGTCGCCGTATGGTTTGGTTATAAATGTTTGCCGTTTTGTTTGATACGGTTATTATTATGCTGTTGTCTTTGTTGTCATCAGAAAAAGCGGAACTTATATAATCCCATATTTCGGAATTGTCGGGCATTATCACATCTTCTGCCATGGTAAGTTGGGGGATGTTACTTGTGATAGTTTGTCCGGAGCTTATAAGTTGTCGTATGGCGGTAGCATTTCGGATAATTCCTGATTTTTCTGCTTGTCTCATTACGGTAGTGAGTTCATAAGAAGTTATCTTGTAGCCAAATTGTTCTAAAAAATTTTCCGACAAAGCCAAAGAATTAGTTTCTTTTACCGGAGGTAATTGTGCAGTGTCACCCACCAGTATTAATTTATTGTTTTTGCCGTTAAATATGTATGATAGCAAATCATCTAACAGTGACCCGCTACCAAATAATGTGCTTTCTTTTTCGGATAAAGTATGTATCATAGATGCTTCATCTACGATGTATATTGCATTTGAATTTCTATTAAAGTCCAAAACAAATTTTCCTTCGAAACCCTTTGAGGTATTTTTTCTATAAATATGTTTATGTATGGTGTAGGCGGGTTTGTTGGCTGTTTCGCTAACTACTTTTGCTGCTCTACCTGTGGGAGCAAGCAAAAAGTGTGGCATTTTAAATTCTTGCAAAGCGGATGATAATATTTGTATGATAGTGGTTTTTCCTGTACCCGCATATCCTTTTAGCACAAATATACCTTCTTGATGTGATAATGCAAATTTTGCTAATTCTTCAAGGACTTCTTTTTGCTCTTGAGTGAGTTCATATTTTGAGTATGTCAAAAATGTTTGATATAGTTTTTCGGCTATCATTATTATTGGGGAAATATTTTACTTATTATTGTGTAAAATTACATAAAAAACGAACATCTCTGTTTACCAAAATTTTTTATAATCTTATTATATACTTTTTCCCAGTGATGAAAAAAGTATCAAAAAAATCTAGTCTGACAAAAAACAGTTTATGTGTGTATGAGACCTAGTATGACAAAATTTAACAATAAAGTTTTTGTATTTGAAATTAGTCCTAAATATATACCAAATCTCAATATTTTAGTATTATATCATCTACATAAATATTTTCATTAGAATTATTTTTTATAGTCATGAAAACAGTATCTTTCCCACAATTTTTTACAAAAGCATCCATTTCAATGTATTGCCAATTAGATATACTATCATTTATTATTGCCTTATTTGTCTCAATATAAAAAGAATAATTTTTGGTATATATTACTAATGATGCATTGTTATTATTTATATCATATTTCCAAAATCCGATTTTTACAAAGGATTTAATAGTTTTGGTATTAAGTTTTATTGTGTAATCTGAATGTGGTAATAGTTTCATTGAATATGTTCCATGGTATGATTTTTGGCTTGATATACATACATTATTTGTATCTATCTTATTTTTGTCTTCCATATCATACAATATTTCCTTGTTAAATTTTATAATATCAAAGTCTTTGAGTGTGAATAAGTTATATTTCCCTTTTAAGTTAAAATATTTGGGGTTGATATCCGTTATTTTCCAAGGTTCCCAGAAAGGAGCATTATAAAAGTGAGTAGTATCGCTTAGATATTTGTGTGGATTATGCTGGTCGCAAAAGAAAAAAGAAGTGGAATTATATGCAGGTTCCATTGAGGATAGTAATAATGTTTCGGTAGAAAGTGGCCAGAAAACAAATTGAACTTTTGGAATATTATCTTTTGTTACAACATATTTATACTTATTATTCTTTTTAGCATATTCAATTAAGGAATAGAGATAATTAAGTTTCAGTTTATAAAAAGAACTTATTTGAATTATTAAATAAATATGAAAAACTATTCCGCTTGATATTATGAAAAGTTTTATATAATTTATTGGTTTTTTTATATCCATGTCTTTAACAAAAGGTACTCCTAAAAAAATACTTAACGGCATAAAATCTTTTTCCATTTGACAATCTGCATCGCCCTGATAATATATTATAACAGTGAAAACGAAAAATGCTAATGAGAATGCAATTATGTACAATAAAGGTTTAAAATGCTTTTCTTTCAAATATTGTATTACAACGAATAAAAAAAGTATTAAAAAAAACAAAAATAAAGAATATTTTCTATTGATGAAAAATTTAAAAGTGTAGATGTTTGAAAAATGTTTCAATACCCATATGGCTTTATCAATGTTGCTAAACAAAGATGTTTCATAAGGGTTTATGTTAGGGAAATATAATCCGATAAAAAATCTTATCAATCCAATTAAAACTATAAAAGATGCATAGATATAATAATTATAATTTTTCCAATCTTTTTCATACAACAATTCAAAACCAATGATGAAAATAATAGTAAATAAACTTACAGGATGAGCAAAAAAACATAATAGTATTAATAATAAACCAATAGCAATATCTAATACTTTGCTCTTTACAAAGTTTTTGTTTTTTGTAATCCAAGCATAAAATAAGACAGAATAGACTAATGCTTGATGTGTTTCTGTGACGATGTAATAAAAATTATCTTTAACTCCAAAAAGCAGCACTATGAGAATTAACAAACCTAGATTTGGTTTTTTTAAATAAAAAACAACTGTCAAAAACACTATAAAATAAATAAAAATAAACGAAAAGGAAAATAGATGCATAATTGTTTTTAGAGAAGCACCAAGCCAAATACCTATAAGGGGAAGTATTTGTGTTAAAAAAACTCCATATCTGGCAGCTTCAAAATTGAAAAATTCTTTATTTATTATTTTTACAAATTGATAGGATGAATCATAATTTAATATTCGATATAAATAAAAAACAATTGACAAAACCATCAAAACGCCAAATGTAATAAACCCTGTAGATATTATTGTTTTTTTATAAATGTCTTTCATTTTAAATAAATTGGTTCCAGTTTTATAGTTTCTATTTTGCTTTTATATAAAGCCTTGTGAAATTTTGCAGGATCAAAACAAAACGTTTTATATTTACATACAGAGGTATCCGAACTTAAAAATGGCTGAAAACTTATATGGTGATATTCTAACTCTTTATTGGGTAAATCTTTTATAGGTGGTACATCTGCATTTTTAACTGGTATATATTTTTTTACTTTGTAATCGAATTTTTTAGTTTCCATTCCCGGGGCAGATATTTCAAAATGTGTAAATTCCGTATTGGAATACAATGTGAATATTCCTTGTCTGTTAGTATAAGTATTTGCAGCAACTTTCCAATCTTTTGACCAACCTCGTATTACTGCTCCCTCAATTGCTTTGTTTGTTTCACCATCTATTACCTTGCCAGTTAAGACGAAATTGCTGTATCCAAGCATGTTATAGTAATTTACAGGCAATTTATCATACTTTACAGGAATGTATTTTATTAACTTATTTACTTCGTAAGCAGCAGGTTTTATTGTTCCCGTTATGGTATAATTTCTCTTTTTTGTTTTTATAGTTCCTTTACTTGCAAGTAACCCTGAATAATTATGTTCATAATTTCCCCAATTTACATCTTGAAATTGCCACCAACCAAAGCCTATTGCTCCAATATCTTTAGAATATTTAAATACATCCTTTATAAATTGTTGTTGATCTTTATAAGTAATAGAGTCATTATCTGCAGGCAATGATGTTTCTCCTATTATCCAAGGTTTTTTCACATATTTATTAAACCAATAAAGCTCACTAGGAATACGTAGAGGATGATATGTGTGAACTTGAACAAAATCAACAGGTAAAATGGAAGGATCCCATTCAAATACTTCTATTGGTTCTGCAAAACCTATTGTAAATAGCTGATATGGAGCATGTTCCCTCATCATTTCTTTCCAACCACTGACTATTTGATAGGCTTCTTTCTTATCTCTGGAACGTTGCCCGTAAGGAAGGTTACTTTTATCAAAATATAACGGTTCATTAAAAAAATCATATGCAAATATTGTTGGCCGATTTTTAAATTTGTTTAATAATCCGATTGTAAAATTAGTAATTATTTCATTGTCGATGGGAGGATTTAACAACAGCATGACTTTTATATTAAAAGAATCTGCGATATCTAAAAACTGTTCTATTGCATCATATACTATTTTTTCATTACCTTCTAGCGGTATGCTTGTTACGGACGTATCTGTATAAATACTTATTTCTGGATTGGACTCAAAAATATTTATACCGAATTTCGGGACTAACCTAATGGTATTAAATCCAAATTCTTTTATAAGTTCCAAATGTCCTTTAAGTGTTTGCAATGAAGCTGAAACAGAACTGTCAGAACTTTCAAATTTAGAAGGATCCCCGTAATCTTTCAATTCTGCTATTGTATAATAATTGTTCACCTTTCTTATATTTGTGCAATAATTTATCATAACAGGATAAAATATTGAATCTTTGTAATAAAATTTACCGTCTTCCAACTGTATAAATTTTTTGTTTTTCAGGTGTGTAAATTTTTTATTTTCTTTACACTTAGTAAAAAGCATTATTATAGAAAGAAAAGGAACAATTATTTTCAAAAAAGTTATTATTTTACTCATTATCGAAACGTTTTTCATCTACCGGTAATGTTTCCAAAAGTCTGTAAAGTTACTTCCCAATTGCAAATTTACTGTTTTTTTATTATGAGGCTGTTGCACAGACTATTTTGTTTATGGTATCTAAAGTTACATTTTGCACATGAATTCAGCGTATAGAAAAGATTACCACCACAATTGATTACCGTTTTTATCAAGTGAAAAAATGCGTTCTTCTTTTCTACCATCTTTTTCTACCAGCCAATAAAGAGCATTGGCAGGAACCTTTTTGAATACAAGTGGTTTGTCTTTTCGAGCTGTTTGCTTGCCGATTTCTTTCCACTCTTTATTCCAATAATACAAGGTGTATTCCTTACCTGCATTAAAAGTTGCTTTACTTATTTTGTCTGTAGTTTTGTAAATACTTCTTCGGGTAGTAGAGTATGCTGTAAGTGTTATCAAGTTGTTGGTATCGGGTATAAAGTAATGTATATTGTTTAGAGTGTCGAGCAAAAACGGATAGCCTGCAGGTATGAGTTTCGACTTTTGGGTGTAATATGTAGGCATATATACAATGTCTTTGCCCATATCGGTAAAAGTTGCTGAAGTGTCATCTGTTATTTTTCCCCAGTGGATAGCTCTCCATTCGGCATCATTAAATACGGATAAATAAGCAAAGTTTACGCTATCTGGTTTTGTTTCCGTTAATTTTATATTTACATCCGTAACGGGTGTATAATCTTTTGTAACATCTATGTATCTGTCAAAGCCTAACCAAGCCGGTATCTTTTCATAAGAAGGTGCTATGTGAACCAAAGCGTTTTTTTGATGTGCAAAAGTTTTTCTATATACTTTTGCTTTTTTGTTATGCAATTTGTATTCGCCGGGATTGTCTTCTGCTCCCATGAAAATCACTACTTTTTTATTGGCGTCAAGTGTTGCATTCCATGCGTGATTGTTACCAGTGTTGGGCCAATACGGAACATAGTCACTCATTACGGGTACTCCAATAGACCTCATAGCATATATTGCCAAGTTAGTCATATCTTCGCATCGTCCCATTTTATATTTTAGCATGCTGGATAAGCCTTGGTCTTCAGGATGAAAATAATATCTGGCATCAAACTTAAACCATTTCTTTAAGTCATTGTTTATTATTGCGGCTACTTTTGATGGATCTTTGCAGTTTTTTATACTATCTACCACAGGTTTATATTTTTTCATAAAATATTCACGCCAATTTTCCAAGGGTTCGTTGCTCCCACGATAAGGAAGGACATATTCACAAAATTCTTTGAAATTTAATATTTTTGACCAGGGATAGTTCCAAGCTTCAAATGCCAAATCTATGTTTTTTATTAAATAGTCGGAAGTAATTGCATATAAGTCATATATTATAGTGTCTCTTTTCCAGTCAAATTCTCCAATCTTCTTTTTAAGAGAATCTCTTGCATTACGCATTGCATTGTAATCAGGATAATCTAATATGTTAAAATCAACAACATTACCGGAAGTGTCAACTAATTTTGTTTTCACATAAGAATGTCCAGGCATATTGGCAATAAGAAAATAAGCTGCTCTTAATTTCAATGAGTCTTTAGGATTTTTTCGGTAGTGAGAAATTACTTTTAAAAGTTCTTTTTTATTTTGTTTGGCAGAATCAAGGGCTATCTGCACATCTTTAGGAATTGGCTTAAAATCAGTGTAGTTGCAAGAAAACATTCCCAATATCAATACTATGAACAAAATTAAGTTTATAAATTTTTTCATAATGTAATTTTCAATTTTTCACAGGTAAAGATAGTTTAATTATAAGTATGCTCTTTATTTTTAGTTGTATAATTTTTTGCTGTGTTATAATAGAAATATAATTTTTTATTAAATTTGTATTCAAAAATAAGGAGAAAAAGTAAGTTTATGAACGCTTTGGTAAGTATAGTAATGGGAAGTGCTTCCGATTGGGCTGTGATGAAGAAAGCTGCAGAAATGTTTGAAAAATTTAGGATACCTTTTGAAGTGCAAGCCCTTTCTGCTCATAGAACGCCTGAACAAGTAAAAGATTATATATATAAAATTAAAAATGATGGAGTAAAGGTTATTGTAGCGGGAGCAGGTGGAGCAGCACATTTACCCGGAGTAATTGCTGCATATACTACTTTACCTGTTATTGGAGTACCGTGCCGTTCATCTATTTCATTGGAAGGTTTGGACTCTATTTTATCCATATTGCAAATGCCCCCCGGGGTACCTGTTGCTACAGTTGGGTTGGATAATGCCCAAAATGCAGCAATATTGGCAGTACAAATTTTAGCACTTACCGATGAAGTAATAGCGGAAACATTAGCTACGTATAAGAAAGATTTAAAAAACAAAATAATAAAAGCAAACAATGAATTTAATCAAATTACAGACTTTAAATATAAAGTTAATTAGCATTATAGTTTTTACAAGTGTTTTGACATTCACATCAAAGGCACAGAATTTTAGCGAGTATTACCCAATGGGAGCAAGACAAGGAGGGGTAGGCGGTGCAGGTGTGGCTATGGTTGATATATGGAGTGCGTCACATAATCAGGCAGCACTTGCTTTTTTGCAAAATCCGTCTATTGGAGTGTTTTATGAAAACCGATTTACCAGTTTTGGTTATCAGGGATTTGCAGGAGCATACCCGCTTAATAATAGTGCTTTGTCTTTTAATGTGAGTTATTTAGGAGTAAGAGCGTATTCATTTGTAACAACAGATTTGGCTTATGCAATAAAACTTAATGATAAAATATCTGCTTCTGCGGGTATAAATTTTCATCATAGCCAATTTTCAGAATCTACATACAATAATTCCAATGCGGTAACTGCAGAAATAGGAATTTTTTCCCAAATAAGTGATAATTTTGCTATTGGTGCTCATATTTTTAATCCAATGCCTTTGTATGTATCTAAACAAGATTCTGGAAAATATACGAGTATTCTTTCTGTGGGAATGTTATACAAACCTGCTGAAATGATAAATATGACTTTTCAATTGGATAAAGATACTCGTTATCCCCTCACATATAGAGGAGGGATAGAATATCTTTACAAGGATAAATTAATGTTTCGCATTGGATTATCCTCTTCCAAATATTCAATAGATGAGGGATCTTTCAGATATTATGCCTATTCTTTTGGTATAGGGTATTTGTATAAATCATTTAGCCTCAATTTGTCTTTTTACAGGCATTATACTTTAGGATTTACACCGCAATTTAGTGTTGATTATAAATTTTAATAAAAAATGAAAAAAATTGTATTACTTATATCGGTATGGTTTGCTTTTACTTCGTGTGATGTTCTCACTCAGTTATCAAACGAAGCAGCAGCTCAAATGAATAATAATAATTCAAACAGATTAACTAACCAAGAGGTTATAAATGGTCTCAAAGAAGCATTAAAGGTGGGGACGGACAAAGCAGTAGCCGTTTTATCTCGCACAAATGGATATTATGGTGATCAGATAGTAAAAATATTATTACCTCCCGATGCTCGTGAGATAATGAAACATAAGAATAATCCTGCACTTAAAGCTATTGGCGTTACAAAAATGATAGACGATGTAATATTAAGGATGAACCGTGCAGCAGAAGATGCAGCAAAACAAGCAACTCCAATATTCAAATCTGCTATACAATCTATGACTATTGTCGATGCGTGGAATATATTAAAAGGGAATGATACGGCTGCTACACATTATTTTAGACAAAAAACTTATAACAAATTGGTAAATTTATATGAACCTAAAATGCGTGCGTCTCTAAATAAGCCGTTAATAGGAGGAATATCTGCAAATATGGCTTGGACAAAATTAACAACTGCATACAATAAGATAGCAGGTACAATGATGTGGAAAAAAGTAAATACCGATCTTACAGGATATGCAACTCACAAAGGAGTAAATGGAATATTTGTAAAAATTGCTAACGAAGAAAAACAAATAAGGAAAGATCCAAATGCGCGAATAAATTCTCTTTTACAAAGAGTGTTCAATCCTGCTAATTGGCAATAATTATAATTTTGTTGCAGGTCTATCTTCTTTAGTTGTAAAAGTTTTAATGCTATATGTTATGCCTATTTGTGCTGTAAAAGCACTCATGTTAAAATACGGTTGCAGTTTTTCCTTTGGAGTATTACTATTAACATAAGTTATTTCATTGGAGTATGTTTCATGACGCAAGTTCTCAGGAATATTATTTAGTACGTCTTGAGGTGTTCCTTTGTTGTCAAACGCTTCTGTTATATTTCCTTCTGTTGGCATGTAAGTGAAAAAATCTGCTCCTGTTTTTGCAAAAAAAGAAATTTTGTTGTTTAATTTATAATTTATAGAAAATTCTGCAAACAATCCTAATCCTTTACCTCCGGAATATTCAAATTTTTCATAATATACATCATCTTTTTTTTCTCTGTGAAAATCTTTAACCACACTACCAAGTGCAATAACACTTCCTATAGTTGCATTATAAATCAGTTTATTTTTTGAGAATGAGAACGAAAAACCAGGTTTTATTAGCCACATATTAGAATATATCTCATACCTTAAACTGCTGTCTTTGTATGTTTGTCTTATGTAATTTTTTTCTCCGAGTAAATAACCTATTCCTAAATTGATTTTCATATTTTTATTAATAGAGTAATGAGCCGTACCTTCTATTTCCATTCCATTACCTAAAAAAACCGTTCCTGTAGAAACTTTGTATGTAATGCTATCTACGTATTCATAATTATTGATGCCGTTAAACTGGTGTGGTACAAAGCCAAAATGGTACCCAGAACTCAATGATATTGAAAAGTTGTTTTGACCGTAAGCACCTGTGAATAAAATAGATATTGCAATAACTATAAGTAGTTGTTTTATGTTTTTCATTTCTTATTTTTTATAAACAGATTTCCTTTTTTTGTTGTGCCGCTTTTTTATATCCCATATCCGATGCTTTGGTTAAGTCGTTACAAGCTTTGTTTACTTCACCCATGTTAAAATAACAAGCTCCACGATAATAATAATATTCGGCAGGTACATTTTTCTTTGCATATTTTACAGCTTTGTTTAAATCTTCAAGGGCTTCTTTGTATTTTTGTTTTTCAAATTTAATTACGCCGCGCTTAAAGTATGGCAGTGGATTTTTTTTGTCCAATTCTATGGCTTTTGAAAAGTCTCTTTCCGCCATTCTATCTTTTCCTGTTTCACTATATAATAAGGCTCTTTCTACATAAGCTTTCACATTTTTATTATCCAATGCTATTGCTTTATTAAATGAAGATATTGCCTTTTTGTAATTTTTTAATTTTTTTTGACAAATACCTTTTTCTATAAATAGTTCCGAATCTCTGGAATGAGTCTTTTTTAGATATTCGTTAAAAAATACTAAAGCTTTATCACATTTATTCGTTTTAGAGTATCCGCGGGCTAAATAAAGTAAAATATCATTTTTATAAGTTGGTTTTATGGAATATATTTTTTCAAAATCTTTTATAGCAAGTCCTATTTTCTTTTTGTTGTAATAATATGTTCCTCTTTTGTATAAAGCATCTAATAAATCAGGTTTTAAGGAAATTGCTTTGTTTAGGTTTTCCACAAACTTTTTTTCATTTTTTTCTTTTTCATAAATCAATGCGAGGTTGTAATACACTTCTGCGTTTTTTGACTGTAAAGTTGAAGCTTTTTCCCAATCTTGTTTTGCTTTGTTGTCATTTCCTGTATTGTGATATATCAAAGCCCGTTTTTCATAGTATATGTTTTTTTGGGGATGTAATCGTATTAGGTTTTTTAAATCATAAAGGGCAGCATCATAATCTTTGTTCTTTATTGCTAATGCCAAATGTTTTTCATAAGCATCTGAATAGTTGGAATTAGCCATTGTGGCTTTTTTATATGTAGCATAAGCGTTTTTTTCATCACCTTTTAACTGGTAAGCTAATCCCATATCATAATATGCCTCATAAAATGTCGGGTCTTTTTTTACTACAAACTTGAATTTTTCAATTGCTTGGTCGTAGTGTTTGTCTTTCAATAGTTTTTCTCCTTGGGAAAAAGTATAATTTATAGATTGAGACATTGCAATTGTAGAGAAAAATACTCCAAATAGAAATAATATATTTTTCATTATTTCATGTTTTTTATTATTACTTTGTTTTCTGTCATAAGTGGAATAATGATTTTTCCATTATGTAAAAGTAAATCTGCAGGTCCTTTTATGTTTTCTGCTATGGTGGTATATTTATCTGTGTTTATATCATATATTACAACTTTACCCGTCTTAAAATCTTTTCCCCAAAAGGACATAACGAACTTACCGTCGGGCATTATCTGTAATCCGTCACCATAAGAATACTTTAGAGGAACTGTTTTTATAATCTTTTTTTCTTTTAAGTCATAAGCTATGAGTTTGCTTTTATCTGTAAATGTTATTATCCATAAAATATTGTTTTTCTCAATTGCTAAACCATTAGGTGCATTTGTTTTTAATATTTTCATGTGAGTTCCCCGTTTTGTATCAATCATCCACACACTATTCCCTTTTAAATCAGAGGCAAAAAGTAACGTGTCCGAAACTAAAACATCGTTTAAATCTTTTGATGATTTTATTATAAATCTTTTCATAATTTGCCCCGAATGAGCGTTAAACATTATTATATCTTTCACGGGAGCTTCGGTAACATAGATATTATTGTTGTAATAATCCATGCCTCGTGGAAAACCTAATCCTGTTTTTTCTGCTTTAAAGTGTGTGGCTTTTGTATTTTCAATGTCAAAAGAATAAATTGTTCCGTTGCGGGCAGAGGATAAATAATATTTTTTTGTATTGTTATTGTATGTTATGCTTTCCGGACCTATGATTTGTGCATAAATTTGAAATACACTAAATACAAATAGTAATGTGAAATAAAATCGTTTCATGTTTTTTGATTTTTTATTGCAATATATTAAAGTTTTTAAAACCATAAGTTAATAAGGTGTATAATTTTTTTTGCTAAAAAATATCCTCCTCCTACCATGAATATTCCTAATACTACGGAAATCATTGCATACATCACGGCTGTTTCCATTTCATTTTTCCGTATTAAATTAAATATGTCTAACGAAAAAGTGGAAAATGTAGTAAATGCACCCAACAAGCCTACAAAAATGAATGATTTGATATACACTGACAGATTTGACTGTTCTGCAATTCCCCACATCACACCAATTATTAATGACCCGATTAGATTTACTGTTAAAGTAGGCCAAGGAAAGCTTCCTATAACATTTTTTGTTATGAGTACAGCCACATAATACCTCAATAATGCTCCAATGGCTCCTCCTAAAGCAATAAAAATAATATTCATTTCATTTTACTTGAATGCACAAAGGTATAAAATATTGTTAAAAAATCATTTTATTGGATTAGTAGTGATATAGTAATACACTCAAAAAGACAAGTTGATGTAAATCACTTGCCTATAAATAAAGTATTACTTCATATTTTCTGATATTATAATTTTCTTCAAATTTACTTTTAACTTTGTGCAAAATATAAACATTATGAAAAATAAGGTAGTTATAGTTACAGGAGCTTCTTCGGGTATAGGATTGGCTACTGCAAAAAGGTTTGCAAAATTAGGAGCAAAAGTCGTTTTGGCTGCTCGTAATGAAGAAAAAATAAATCAAGAAGCGAAATTTATAAATGAGAATGGAGGAGAAGCATTTGCAGTTAAAACTGATGTTTCTAAGGAGGAAGATTGCAAAAATCTTGTAAATCAAACTATAAGCAATTTTGGAAGAATAGATGTTTTAGTAAATAATGCAGGTATTTCAATGCGGGCACTTTTTAAGTCTTTGCAATTAGAAGTAATAAAAAAACTTATGGATGTGAATTTTTGGGGTACGGTTTATTGTACTAAATATGCACTACCTTATTTATTAGCATCAAAGGGGAGTGTTGTTGGGGTATCATCTATTGCCGGTTTTATAGGATTACCAGCCCGAACGGGTTATAGTGCTTCAAAATTTGCCATGCACGGATTTTTAGAAACATTAAGGATAGAAACATTGAAAGAAGGATTACATGTTATGATAATAGCACCCGGATTTACGGCTTCCAACATAAGAAAAACTGCATTGGTAGCTGACGGAACCGCACAAGGAGAAACTCCACGTGATGAAAATAAAATGATGTCTGCCGAAGAGGTTGCAGAATATTTGATAAAAGGAATAAAAAATAGGAAAAGAACAGTAATACTTACTACACAAGGTAAGCTAACAGTATTGTTAAGTAAATTTTTCCCTTCTTGGATGGATAAAATGATATATAATCACATGTCAAAAGAAGAAAATTCCCCTTTGAAAAAATGAAGTTTGCAATGGATAACTTGGAGATAAAAGAAGAAGTCTTAATAAAAATATCCTCTATTCTTCAAGAATTGGAAATAGAAGGATATGTAATTGGAGGTTATGTGAGAGATAAAATATTGGGCAAAGAGAGCAAAGATATAGATATTGTTGTATTGGGTAAAGGTATAGATGTGGCAAAAAAGATAGTACCTCGTTTACCTTCCGCTCATAGTTTGGTGGTGTATAAAAACTTTGGAACAGCAATGTTTTTATATAAAGATATACAGATAGAACTTGTAGGGGCAAGAAAAGAATCGTATAAAAGGAATTCACGAAAACCAATAGTGGAAGAAGGTTCGCTTGAAGATGATTTGATGCGTAGAGACTTTACTATAAATGCTTTGGCAATAAGCTTGAATAAAGATTTTGGACGGTTATTAGACCCTTTTAATGGAATAAAGGATTTGAAAGATAAGATAATAAGAACTCCATTGGAACCTGACAAAACTTTTGATGATGACCCACTTCGTATGATGAGAGCTATAAGGTTTGCTACGCAACTTAATTTTGAAATAGAAAAAAACACTTATGAAGCAATAAATAAAAATAAAGATAGAATTAAAAT
Source organism: uncultured Bacteroidales bacterium (assembly GCA_964421355.1). Lineage (GTDB taxonomy): Bacteria > Bacteroidota > Bacteroidia > Bacteroidales > JALTDM01 > JALTDM01. Next base: position 52,255 of record CAYQWX010000005.1, on the reverse strand, counting down.
AGTGTCTCAGGAAAGGATAATTGACGAATTGAACAAAATCATAATGGCTCAAAAGCCATCTATTGGATTTTTATTATTGGAAAATACAGGTTTGTTAAAATTGATTCTTCCAGAGTTAAGTGCTATGAACAGTGTAGAAGTGAAAAACGGCATTTCTCATAAAAATAATTTTCTCCATAGTATTCAAGTATTAGATAATATTGCAAGCAATACAAATAATTTATGGTTGAGATGGGCGGCATTACTTCATGATATAGGAAAACCCAAAACTAAACGTTTTGAAGAAGGAGTGGGGTGGACCTTTTATGGTCACGAAATACTGGGAGCCAAAATGATACCTACTTTATTTAAAAGATTAAGACTTCCGTTAAACGACAAAATGAAGTATGTGCAAAAATTAGTGCGTCTTCATTTAAGACCCATTGCATTGGTAGAAGAAGAGGTAAGTGATTCTGCGGTAAGACGTTTACTTTTTGAAGCTGGCGATGATATTGATGACCTCATGCTGTTAGCAGAAGCAGATATTACTTCTAAAAACCAACAAAAAGTAAAAAAATATCTAGAAAACTTTAAGAAAGTACGCCAAAAATTATTGGAAGTAGAGCAAAAAGACCGTATTCGTAATTTCCAACCGCCTATTTCGGGAGAAATAATAATGGAAACTTTTGGAATTCCTCCGTCAAAAATTGTAGGAGATATAAAGGATGCTATAAAAGATGCTATCTTGGATGGAGAAATACATAATAATTATGAAGAATCTTATAATTTAATGTTAAAATTGGCAAAACGGTATAAGTTATCACCTGTTACAAATAAATACAAGCCCGAACAAAATGAAAAACAGAATACTTAACGATCCTGTGTATGGATTTATAGGAGTTTTGGAAGGAGAACTTGCAACTATCTTTGAACATCCGTTTTTCCAAAGACTTAGGAGGATAAAACAACTTGGATTAACATACTATGTTTATCCGGGAGCATTACATACACGTTTTCATCATACATTAGGAGCAACGCATTTAATGGGGTTGGCAATATCTATCCTTAAACAAAAGGGTGTAGATATTACCCCTCCTGAAGAATTAGCGGCAAAGCAAGCCATTCTTTTACATGATATAGGACACGGACCATTTTCTCATGCTTTGGAACATACTATAATAAATGTTTCACATGAGGATATCTCTTTAAAAGTAATGGATTATTTGTTGCAAAAAGGAATTGATTTATCTCTTGCTATAGATATATTTAAAGGTGATTATTCTAAAAAATTCTTACACGACTTGATATCAAGCAGCTTAGATGTTGATAGATTAGACTATTTGAAACGCGATAGCTTCTTTACAGGAGTATCAGAAGGGGTTATTGGTACGGAAAGAATAATTAAAATGCTTAATGTTTTTAATAATAATCTCGTAGTAGAATATAAAGGACTACATTCTGTAGAAAACTTTCTTATTGCAAGAGAACTAATGTATTGGCAAGTTTATTTACACAAAACAGTTACTGTGGCAGAACAAATGTTAATCATGATATTATCGCGTGCTAAATATTTGGCAAAAAGTGGAAAAAATTTATTTGCTACCCCACCTTTTAAGTTTTTTCTATATAATGAAATAAGTGAAAATGATTTTAATTTATTAGTTGAGATAAAAGGAAGAAAATTATCCGTATTGGAATTGTTTTTACTTTTAGATGATGATGATATTATGTCGGCAATAAAAGTTTGGTCGCTTGGTGATGACAAAATCTTATCTGATTTGTCTATGCGATTATTGAACAGGAATCTATTCAAAATTAGAATTCAAGAAAAACCATTTACTGCCCACTACATTGAAATAGTAAAGTCCTTGTTGAATAATAAATTAGGATTATCTGAAATAAATTTAAATTACTATTATAAAACAGGAAAAGTAGTCTTACCTAAGGCAAAAGATGGAGAAGAAATTAAGATATTGAAAGACAATTTAATACTTCCTTTATCTGAAGCTACTGAAATACTAAATATTAATATGTTTTCAAAAAATACAGAGAAATATTACATGATATATCCTAAGGAAATAATTAGTCTTATGTGAGTTGAATTTACCTATATAAGTATTATAATATTGTAATTATTCTATAAATTCAATTTTTAGTAATATCTTTGAACTTTAAAATTATTATAAGATGAAAAAGTTTTTTGCTTTTCTGAAAAATAGATATTTCAAGTTTTCCATTTTTTCCATATTATATTTAGGTTGGGTTATCTGGCTTGGTAATTATTGGTTCTTGTTAGGTGAAATAATAATATTTGATTTATACATTACTCAAAAAGTATGGTGGACCTTCTGGAAGAAAAAAGGTGTAGAAAAACAGCCTAAAATATTGGAATGGGTAGATGCTTTGATAGTAGCGGGATTTGCAGCTTGGATGTTGCGGATGTTTGTGGTAGAAGCATATACTATTCCTACTCCCTCTATGGAAAAAACATTACTGGTTGGTGATTATCTGTTTGTAAGTAAAGTGTCTTACGGTCCACGAGTTCCTGAAACGCCAATAGCTTTCCCATTCGTTCATCATACTCTTCCACTTACAGACCATACTCCATCTTTTGTAACTTGGATACAAAATCCGTATCATAGATTGAAAGGTTTTGGTAGTGTAAAGAGAAATGACATAGTTGTGTTCAATTTTCCCGCTGGAGATACGGTATGTGCTAATTTACAGGCAGTAAGTTATTACAGATTGTGCAGACAGTATGGTAGAGATGCTATAATACATAATAAAATAATAAACCCACAAACAGGGCTTCCTATTTGTGGAGATTTGTTGGTGCGTCCTGTAGATAAACAAGAAAATTATGTAAAGCGTTGTGTAGCAGTGGCAGGAGATACTTTGCAAATAATAAATGGACAAGTATATATCAATGGGAAAGAGGCATACAATCCCAAAGATATGGAACATCAATACAAAATAGTAACAAACGGATATTTCATAAATCCTAAAATTTTACAAAAGTATGATATTACCGATGTATATCGTGATAATCAAGACCCCAATGTATATTATGCCGATTTAACTTATGAAAATTATCAGCGTTTAAAAGGTTTTTCAAACATAAAATCAATAAAAAGAGTAATTGCTCCTGCTGGACAATGGAATCCAGATATATTTCCTTTTGACAAACGGTATCCTTGGAATGAAAATAATTTTGGACCATTATATATCCCTAAAAAAGGTGTAACTATAAAATTGACTTTGGATAATTTACCTTTATATAGACGCTTGATAAGGGTATATGAACATAATAAGTTAGAAGTGAAAAATGGTAAGATATATATAAATTCAAAAGAAGCCAATACTTATACATTTAAAATGAATTATTATTTTATGATGGGAGATAATCGTGGTAATTCCGCAGATTCTCGTTATTGGGGATTTGTGCCGGAAGATCATGTGGTAGGTAAAGTGAAATTTATTTGGTTATCCATAGATAAAAATGCTGATTTGTTACATAAAATAAGATGGAACCGTATATTTAAATATTTTCCGTAAAACAGTATGGAACAAAAAATATCTCTTGAAGGAATTGATGCTGTATATTTTCTTGGTGTCCAAAATAAGCATATAAATTATCTTTCTACTTTTTTCCCAAAAGTGCGTATTGTTGTTAGAGGAAATGAGATGACTCTCATAGGAAACAGCGAAGATGTAAAACAAGTAGAAATAGTTGTAGAAAAAATGATTGAGTATTTTACCTATCATAATAATATTTCTACACAGGTGATAGAAAATCTGGTATTGGGTAATAGTGAAACAAACTTTTTTAACAAATCAAAAGATGAAGTAGTTGTTTTTGGAGATAAGGGGAAGGTGATAAAACCAAGAAATTTACATCAATATCAGCTTGTAGAAAGCATAAAAAATAATGATCTTGTGTTTGCAATAGGTCCTGCAGGAACAGGGAAAACATATATGGCTATTGCTTTGGCAGTTAGGGCTTTTAAAGATAGAAAAGTAAAGAAAATAATATTGACACGTCCGGCAGTGGAAGCAGGAGAACAATTAGGATTTTTGCCGGGAGATATGAAGGAAAAATTAGATCCGTATTTGCAACCTTTGTATGATAGTCTTGTGGATATGTTACCCAAAAAGAAGCTTGAAGAGATGTATGGCGAACGGTTGATAGAGGTTGCTCCACTTGCTTATATGAGAGGAAGGACTTTGGAAAATTCGTTTGTGATACTTGATGAGGCTCAAAACACTTCGGATATGCAATTGAAAATGTTTCTTACCCGCATGGGAGTAAATTCGAAGTTTGTGGTTACGGGAGATATTACGCAAATAGATTTACCTAAAAATAAAAAATCGGGACTTGCTCATGCACTTGGATTATTTAGAAATATAGAAGGGATAGATTTTGTTTTTTTTGACAAAGGTGATGTGGTGAGACATCCGATAGTGAAAAAGGTAATAGAAGCTTACGAACATGAATAAAATGAAAAGTGAACCCGGCGGGATTCGAACCCACAACCTCCTGATCCGTAGTCAGGTGCTCTATCCAATTGAGCTACGGGTCCAACTAAATAAAAGAGCGGTGCAAATTTAGTATTTTTTATCTATGTGAAGTAATGGAAAGAGGATTATTTTTTGCAAAGATTTTTTAATCTATTTTTAGCACAAATCCTTTTAAGTATTCTGATTGTGGTTGATAAATATCTATTGGGTGGTCTGGTGATTGGTGCAATTGATGTAATATAGATACTTTCCGTTGTGCCTTGGAAGCGGCACTAAATATTATTTTGCGGAAAAGTGTTTTATCTATTTTTTGGGAACACGAAAATGTAAAAAGTATTCCTCCTTGTTTAATGTTTTTTATTGCTTGGTAATTTATTGTTTTATAGGCTTTTACTGCTTGTGGGATATCCTTGTCTTTTTTTGCAAATGCAGGTGGATCTAGTATTATTAAGTCGTATATTCCGTATTCTAACCTGTTTAATATATCAAATGCGTTTTCAGGAATTATTATATGTTTGTTTGCATTTAAATTGTTTAGTGTAATATTTTCTTCTGCCGTTTTCAATGCTTCTTTTGATATATCTACTGACCATACTTGCTTAGCTCCACCTTTTAATGCGTATAAAGAAAATCCACCTGTGTAAGAGAAAAGATTTAACACATTAGCTCCTTGTGAATATTGTGTAAGCAAAAGTCTATTGTCCCGTTGGTCTAAGAAAAATCCTGTTTTTTGTCCGTTTTTGATATCTACATAAAAAAGGATACCATTTTCGTTTATTTCTATTTTATCGGGCACTTTGCCTGCCACAACTGTTTTGTTGTAATTACCGGTAACAGACGAGTTTACATAAATATTGTTTATTCCGAGTTTTTTTAAGGAACTGAAAATGTGATGTGCTATTTTTTCTGTTCCCAATATTTTGAAGTCAATTACAGCTACATTGTTGTAAATGTCTATTGTTAATCCTGGGATCCCGTCACCTTCAGAATGAATAAGTCGAAAAGCGTTGGTGTGATTAATAATGTGTTTTTGGCGAAATTGCCATGCGTTATTTATTTTTTCATACCAATATTTCTCGGAATGTACATCTTGAGGTGTTTCCGTAAAATCAAAAATATATACTTCTATATTTTGTCCACCAAAATAAAATCCATAACCTGCTAATTTACCGCTGGATAGAAAAATTTCTACAATATCTCCTTTTTGGGCATTTACCCGTTTTTGTATTGCTCCTGTATATAACCATGAATTACGGGAAAATATTACTTTTTCTTTTCCTGGCTTGCAAATAACACTTTTTTGCATATTAGTTTTTATAAGCGACTACTACATTGTTTTTATAAGTTTTTACATTTCCGTCTTTGTCTATAGCTTCTACATATACTATGTATATTCCCGAAGGTGTTTTTATGTTATATTGGTTTGTGCCGTCCCAAATAAATGTTCCACTGGTAGCTACACTTTCTTTTTTAGCCAAAGTTTTTACTGGACGTCCTCCTGCATCAAATATTATTACAGTGCAAGTATATCCGGGCTTATCAAAGTTATAATTTATTTGTAAAATATCATTTTCTCCGTCATTATCAGGAGAAAATATGTCTCCGGATAATGTTATTTCGCTGTTTGCCGATTCAGGGTTTTCTATGTATTGTGAGTTTTGGTATGTTGGAGTGCCGTATCCACATGTTTCTGCCGCAGAATGCCAGTTGTTTTTGTCATTAGTGGGCTGATAATAATTAATTCTTTCAAGGGCTACTCCTTTGGTGCTACTCAATAAATAAAATTGCATTTTGTCATTATATTCCAAATAATCGATAGTGGATAGCCATTTGTTTATTATTGCTACATTGCCGTTATTTGAAGGTAGAGAAGGCATATTTTTTAGCGTTATAAAATTTCCCTGATTTTTGGCGTAATAACAATGTTTTACTATGTCTGGATTAGAAGTAATTACCCAGAATGTTTTAGGCATCATCAAAAAGCTTTTTTCAGTAAGTGGTTCAATATTTGTAAATTGTGAAGTGTCTTCATTGTCTTTGTTAGCAATACGCAATGATGATAAATCTATAGAATGTGAAGAAGCATTATATATTTCAACATAATCAACACAGCCATCTAATGGGTTATATAATATTTCGTTTATTACCACATCGTTTGACATTGCTTCTATAGGCATAGAGAAGTTTTTTTCTGCGGTTGATAGTTGATTACCTGAACAGTCTTTGATATTAGTACCAAATGATAATGTGTAAGTTACTCCTCCCGATACAGGTTGAGACAATACTAATGTTGCAGTATTGTAGTTTGGTGCAGTTAAAATTATTTGTGAAGGAGAGCCTATACCGTAGTTAATATTATAATTTGAAGGATTGGATATTGATGCGGAATCCATTGCTTCCGAAAAATATACTATGATTGTGTCGTTTGTAGGCAGTCCGAGACCAATGATATATGGAGCTTCTTCATCAGGATTATGTGCAAATACTGAATTTTTTGCTCCGGGAGTACCACCTTTTTTATCAGTGCTGGCTGTCCAGTTTTTCCCTCCTTGACAAGCATTATATGGGTCTATTTTTTCCAGTGACCAACCACCTTCTTTTTTGGCAGAATTACCATACCAGTCATCACTATAAGATACGGAAGATATTACTCTGTGAAATTTGTCAAATAGAGTAACTGTTTGTCCGGAATTGGTTAATGCTGTTGATGAAGTAATAATCGGGGCACAATGTCCATATTGAGACAACGCATTACATCCGTTTTGAGTAGATACTATTAAAAATGAATCTGCAGGTAATACAGTATTGTCAAAAGTGTAATCTTTTGTTCCTATCTTTAATGTCCAATTCTTTAAAGATAACTCATAACTACTTGTGTTGTATAATTCTAAATATTCGTATTCGGGTAATTCAACCGCAGGTGAAGGGTCTGCCATTATCTCGTTTATTGTAATATCATTTAATTGTGGTAAATAATACTTAAAAGTTGATTGTAAATTTGTTGCCGAGTTATTCCAAAAATCTTTTATTTGTGCTACTGTAAGTGTGTATGTTTGTCCGCTTGTAAGGGCAAATGGCAGGATAAGATGCACTATAGAGAAATCAAATGTATCACGGTATGCTAAAGCAGGCATTCCTATTCCGTTATCGATTTGATAGTTATTTATATCGGCAACTGTGTTTCCTTTTACTCCTTCCGAAAAATGTATGGTTAGTGTAGTGCTGTCTTCTGCCACTACGGATTCTATTGTAGGGGGGATAGTATCCACTCTAACTTTTCCCACATAAAAATCATCAAAGAAGAATTTATTTTCATCATTAGTTGAAGAATATCTTAGTAAAATTCCCGTGAAAAACCTACTGTCTTGTAATGAGGGTAAAGTGTCTGTACCGGATGCAGATAATTCATAGTTTTCTGCACCTGTAAAATCTGTATAAATACTCCACTTGTGTGTGTTGGGATTAAAAACTATTCGTAATCGTACTAATGGCTCGTCGGCAATATCTCCATCTTGTGTTCTGCATATTTGGTGTTCATTTCCTAAAGAATCTCTTTTTATTAAAGTGATGGCATCGTTTGTGCCACTTTCACCCATTTGTATATAATATGATATTCCGGTTGGTTGAGTTAAATCATAATTATTAGCAATGAGGAAATATTTTACATAATTATTGGATGACGGTGCTAAATCCATTTTCACTTTTAATGACCATTCTATGCTATCGTGAGTGTTATGATATGGCAGAGAGATATAAGAAGTATCGGCTGATGAAGTGTAAGTAAATAATACTAACTCTTTAGATGTGTCTGTGGTAATAGAGAAAGCGTTTATGTCTCCTAACCATAAATAATTGTTTACCAAGTCGCCGTCGGAAAATGTTTCGTAAATAGAATCATAGGCAATAGCTGAGGTAATTTCTTCTGAGACCGTTGGCTGTAGTGTTGCTGAAGATTCTTCTGCTTTTAATACAAAATTGCCTGTTCCATTATACACGAGATTGGAAAATGTAGCTATACCATTGTTGAAAGTCGTTTGTGGTTGTGTTGGAGAAAGAGTGCCGTTGCCTTGTAGCAATGATAGGGAAACATTACCTGTAAAATCATTGTCAATATTACCATTATTGTCAGTTGCTTTTATGTAAAGAGGGAATGGGGTGCCGGACCAAACTACATTAGGATATCCATACATTGACATTGCAGTAGCTTGTACATCAATAGTTATGATGCCTGAGTATATGGGAGCTGGAAATGTTGTTGCAAAATCAGATCCTGACGGATAAGCTGTAAATCCATGAGCTACGGAATCTATTTTTATTTGAATATGTTTACCATCTGCTATGTGTGGTTGCAAATATATAGCCAAAGTAAGTTCTTTTACAGTGCCGTCATTGACAGTAACTATGCCGCTATCCAGAGAAACGGTTATATAATCGTCTGTTATAGATATGTTTGATGTTACTATTTGTGTGTTGTTGTCCAATAATACTATTCCTCCTATTGCATCTGTCCAATTTATTTCGTTTGCAGGATGAGCATTATAAAATTTTAGAGTTTTGAGATAAGTTGGTTTGCTGTCAGATGAACCATTATCTACTATTACAAACTTTAATACAGGCACTGCATTATTTGCCGAAATGTCTGTGGACGATACAGTTACAGCTCCCAATGGAGGGGACGATGGTATTACCGAAGATGTGTGGTCATTTATGTTTTGTACCTCTATATTGCCGAATATAGAAAGAGTATTGTCGTTTATACGGAATGTTCCATTGTTGCTTTCGGAAGCGTATGCAAATATATGAATAACTAATGTGTCATTATGAGTGATTTGTACTCCTCCAAGAGAAGCCGAATAAAAATGTTCATTGCTGTCATCATTTATTTGTAGTGAATCTACAAAAACAGGATTTGAAAAGTCTGAATGCAAAGAATAGTATATTGCTATTTTACGGGGACCGGAAAGGGAACGCCTAAAAGAAAATACAATAGAATCTATTGTGGTTGTGTAGCCGGAATCAGGAGAAATGTTTATGCCAAAATAATCATTTTGGTCTATTGTGCTGTCTGTTGTCCACCCATTGGCATAAGCTCCGCTAGTACCGTATGTTATATTACCGATACCAATACCTCCGTAAAAAGGACTTGCATTTATTCTATTATCATTTATTGTAGGTAGGCTATCAGTAGTTAATGACCATGTAACTAATTGAGAAAAAGCTTGTATGGAAACAGCTGTAAATATTACAAAAAGAATGTTTCTTATTTTCATTGGTTTGTAAATTTTAATATGCAAGTATAACAAAAATTATTGGAACTGGAGATATGATAGAGTAACAAAACTAAATACAGTTATAATAGTGGAAAGTAAAATTCCTTGTTAATTTTAGAATATTTTAAGAA
>CAYQWX010000005.1:15832-42257 GCA_964421355.1 uncultured Bacteroidales bacterium | reverse complement strand
TTATTGCCCATGCAAATTTGCAAGCCGGCTTGTATATTTAGTTTTTATTAAAAATGTTTAACCATTAAAAAAAGAAAATTATTATGAAACACATGAAATTTGTTGGAATTGTATTATTTTTGTTTATGGGAATTGCTGTAATATTAAGCAGTTGTAAAAAGGAGGAAATTAAGACCGAACCACAAACAGGTGAGTGGATACTTGTTAAAAAAGGAGTAGTTGTAGAAGAAGGAATTAAAGCTGATTTGTATAAAAATTCCATAACAGGACAAAAGATACTGGAAGTAAGTGAAAATAAAGAAGACTTTCAAATTAAAAAAAAATCAATAGTCTGGAACATTAAATGACGAATTGGGCTATGTTTCTTGTCCTGCCAATACTTCTCCAACTAATTGTAAGAATGTTACTATAGATGGGGAACCATATATATTGGTTAAAAGAGCAAAAGCTGATAAATAGTTAAAAATATATAATATGGACATTTAGAGAGGATGCTAAATGTCCATTATTTAAAATGAAATTGCATGAGAATAATAGTAGTAATAATATCAATAGCCTTTTCTTTTTTGTGGTATGGTTGTGCATATTATACGTTTAATAATCCAAATAATGATAAATTTGCATTTGTTGTAGATTCTATTTATTTTCCTCTTCCTGATTCTTCTTTCAAGGATAAACATATAAAAGTGGGACAATTTATTAAATTGGATGGGGAAGAATATTTTGTAGCATTGTTGGCAAACTATCATTCATCACCTTATGGAATTTATTTTTATCACGTGAAAGATAGAAGATTAACCCATGTTATTAAAACAACTTCTTTTGCTAAAAGAAATTTTATGGTTAATAGTTTCTATATGTTTTCAAAAGATAGTATATTATTGCTTTTAGGTTCTTATAATAATCGCCCTTTTATTAAAGATACTTTTATTGTTCTTGTTGATTATAACGGTAATTTAAAGAAAGCCTATCCTAATAATTATTCTTATGCAACAAAGAAGCAATGGGGAGAAAATACTTTATCTTATATGGCATATAATTTTTATAAGCATGGTTATCCCAATATATATAATTATAAACTTTTTTTCACTATGTATCCTGCTTATAGGAGTTCACCATTGGCTGGAACGGATTTATTTTTTGAGAAAAAATTACCTTTATTTGGCTATTATGACCTTTTGGAAGATAGTATTGTAATGTCTCCATATTGGTTTCCTGAATTGAAAAAAGGTAATTATTATCCCACTTCTGGTCTTTATTTTAATACGAACATTACTATGAATAATAAAAATAATCCTGTTGTTTCTTTTCATTATTCTTCCAGTGTATATGAATGGAATATAAAAACAAATACGTTTTTACCATATCGTTTGGCATCAAGTTATGTTGATAGTATTTTACCAGATATAGATACTTCATCCAATCAGTTTTCTGATAGTGCTGCTTGTTATTGGGGATTTTATTATGATAAATTAACAGGAGTATATGTGAGAGATTTGCGTTTCCCTTCTTTTTTGTATGGAAGATTTAAGCATATGTTAGTATTTGCGGACAAAAGTTTTAATTATTTGGGAGAAGTTCCCAATACTTATGAGTTTATAAATAGAAAAATTATATTTGCTCCCGATATGTCTATGGCAGGGTGGGAACCTGTTCCATTTAATCAGTCGGAGTATTCCGATAGCTTTAAATTGGTAAAAAAGATTTATAATTTTCATGCAATCGATACAAATAGATTGAGGAATATGATTGCATCAGAAAAAGCAAAATACAAAAAACGAATGAATAAATCTATATGTGATGTTTTTGATGGAGAACCTAATGTAAATTATAGTAAAACTAAATTAAAAAAGTATTTAAAAAATCTTTGTAATATTGGCGATAGTTCGTATGCTTTATTTGTGCTTTCTTCTAAAGGTTGTCCTGATTGCAATCATGAAGTTTTAAGATTTTTGTCAATCAATAGATTGGTTATCTTTAAAAAAACGGCTACTTATGTGTTATTAGTAGATGAGAAAAATGGAATAGAAAACTTTTTTACAGATTATCCTTTTTTGAAAAATAACAAGCATGTATTTATAGATACATTAAATATTTATAAGAAGGTAAATCCGTATAAAAATAGATTTATGTATAATCCTCGTTTGATTTTGATGAGAAATAATAAAATAGTATGTGACTCTATTTATCCTCCAGATGAAATAACTGACGGGTTACTTACAAAATATCTTAATTTTTGGTCGTTAGACCATGAGTAAAATATTAAAAGTAGTATGGGTTTACTGCTTTAACAAAAAGCACAAATTTAGTAAGAAATAAAAAATATTGTGAAAATTTATTCTTCCGAATATAAATTAGTAAATAGATTATTTTTGATTGTGGTAGGTAGTATATTCATTTATTCTATTTTATTTGATCCGGAAAAAATGAACTATCCCATTCATTCATTGTGTAACAAATACGATATTCCTGTGAAAAAATGTAAAAGTAAAGGACTTTCACGCTCTTTTTCCTATTTAGTTAGGTTAAAAATAGATAAAGCAAGGAATTTGAATAAATATTCCGTTAAACTATTTTTGTTTTTTTTATTACAATTGGTTTTTAGGCTGTTTGTTGAAATATTTTATAATAGTTTAGGTAAAAAAATATGGTTATATGATATTATTTTTTCCCTTATTGGTTTTGTTTATGCTTTCTATCCGTTTTTGTCTTCAAGTTTTACTTATTAAAGTTTGAGTTTTAACCATTTTACCAAATTTTTCCAGGAAGCTTTTTTCCCGTACATAAGAATTCCAACTCTGTAAATTTTTGCAGAAAACAATGTGGATATATAAATGGTAATGGCTAAAACGCCAAGAGAAAGCAAAACTTCCCAAACTGGAACACCAAAAGGTATTCTTGCCATCATTGCAATTGGAGAAGTGAATGGAATAACAGAAAACCAAAAAGACAAACTGCTGTCGGGATAATTAACAAAGGTTTGTATCATTACCATTGATATAATTAAAGGAATGGTTATTGGGAATATAAACTGTTGTGTATCAGTTTCATTATCAACAGATGCTCCAATAGCGGCAAATAAACTACCATACAATAAATATCCTCCAATAAAATACAAAAAGAATGTGATAATAACAACAGTCCAATTTATGGTACTTACGGTTGTTAATATTTCTTTGGAAAACTCTGTTGTTTCGTTTGCTGACTTATCATTATCTACTGGCTGTAATTCATTTGATGTTGTGGTGTCTATTAGTGATTTGGCAATTTCTTTTTGTCTAATTTGTTTAGGAGTAAATGTGTTGCTTTTTCCGACAAAAGAAACTATAACGAAAGTAAGTACTATCCATAACAAAAATTGAGTGAATCCGACCAGTGCTACTCCTATTATCTTGCCTATCAATAGGTTGAATGGTTTTACGCTGGATATTATTATTTCTATAATACGGTTTACTTTTTCTTCTATTACACCGCGTATTACCATAGAACTATACATAAATACGAAAAAATAAATTAAAAAAGAAGTGAAGAATCCGAGTACTATTGCTATTTCAGAACCAAATGTTTTTACTTCTCCCTTTGTTGTCCATTTTATAGTCTCTATGTTTATGTCTGTTTTTACAGATTTGAGTATGTCTAAATCTATATTTCTGGCTTTTAATTTTTCTTTTTCTATCTCGTCTTTGAAAAAAGAAGAAAGATACATCTTGATGTTTAATGCTACATCTTTGTTGGAATATAATTGTATTCTTGCAGATGAAAGCAAGTTTTTGGGAATAAATAAAAGTGCATAGTAGGTGGTGCTTTCAAAGTTTTTACGAATGCTGTCTATTGAGGTTTTACTTGGGAGGAATTCAAATTTAATATATTTTGTGTCAGGTAGTCTTCTATATAATACTTGGGACATCTTTATTTTTTTCTTTTTGAGTTTTAGATTGTTTAGCAAGGTGGTATTTACAAGAGTATCATCAAATACACCGGTTTGATCTATTACGGCTATAGTTCTTACTTTGTGTTCTTGCAAAGAGGATAAATAAGCAGGTGCCACAATAAGAGCTGCCATTACAATAGGTCCTAATATGGTAATAATTATAAATGACTTTTTTACCACACGAGTAAGATATTCCCGTTTTATTATCAACCAAGTTTTATTCATTTGACAAGTTTTTTTGTTCTACTGCTTTTATGAAAATTTCGTTCATAGATGGCAATACTTCTGTAAAGGATATTAATGTTCCGTGTTGTATTAGCTTAGATAACAGTTGATTGTGGGTTATTCCAGAATTGTTTTTTATTTGTATGTGAGTATGTCCTTTACGTTGTGAATAATAAAGTATTTCCCAGTTTTTATTTTCCAAATTTTCTTTTTCTATTATTTCTGCAAAAGATACTGCAAAAATGTTTTCTTTAAAATCCTCTTTTATATTTGCTAATGGTCCGTCCAGTATCTTTTTAGATTTATTTATTAGTGCAATATCTTCGCAAATTTCTTCTACCGATTCCATGTTGTGTGTAGAGAAAATAATAGTAGCACCATCTTCTTTAAGTTTTAAGATTTCCTTTTTTAACATATTAGCGTTTATAGGGTCAAATCCGCTAAATGGTTCATCAAAAATAAGGATATCTGGTTTATGTAATACCGTGATTACAAATTGAATTTTTTGCTGCATTCCTTTGGATAGTTCCTCTACTTTTTTATTCCACCAACTTGTTATTTCCAGTTTTTTGAACCAATATTTTATTTGTTTTGTAGCTTCTTCTTTGGAGAGACCTTTTAGCATTGCTAGATAAATAGCTTGTTCTCCCACTTTCATTTTTTTATACAATCCGCGTTCTTCCGGCAAATATCCAAATTTGGTAATATCATCAAAAGAGATTGGTTTGCCGTTTATCAATACTTCACCTTCGTCAGGGAGAAATATTTGGTTTATAATCCTAATTAATGTTGTTTTTCCTGCACCATTAGGTCCTAGCAATCCGAATATTGTCCCTTTTTTTATTCTAAGGGATACATTATCAAGTGCAACAAAATCTCCAAACTTTTTAGTAATATTTTTTGTTTCAAGTATATAATCGCTCATAAGATTTTATGAAAATAGATTGCAAATGTAAAAAAATAATTATTGGAAATAGATATATTTGTTTTTAATTTTTATGTGTAAAAAAATAGTAACTTTGTAAAGTTAAAAAAAAGAAATTATGATAGCAACAGAAAAATTACCTTACAAAGTAAAAGATTTATCCTTAGCTGATTTCGGAAGGAAAGAAATTGAATTGGCAGAAAAAGAAATGCCGGGTCTAATGGCATTACGAGAAAAGTATGGGAAAGAAAAACCTCTTAAAGGGGCAAAAATATCAGGTTCATTACATATGACAATACAAACTGCCGTATTGATTGAAACTTTGGTTGAACTTGGAGCTGATGTGAGATGGGCAAGTTGTAATATTTATTCTACACAAGACCATGCTGCTGCTGCAATTGCTAAAAGAGGCATACCTGTATTTGCATGGAAAGGTGAAACTTTGGAAGAATATTGGTGGGCTACCTCGCAAGCTCTTACTTGGCCAGATGGTAGCGGACCTGATTTGATAGTGGATGACGGAGGCGATGCTACTTTGATGATACATAAAGGTTTCGAAATAGAAAATGACCCTTCCATATTAAAAAAATTGGATTTTGAAAATATGGCAGAAGATGAAAGGGAATTATATAAACGACTCAAAAGCATTTATGAAAAAGATTCTGACAAATGGCATAGATATGTAAAAAATATAAAAGGTGTATCGGAAGAAACAACAACAGGAGTACACCGTTTGTATCAAATGAAAGAAAAAGGGAAACTTTTATTTCCTGCCATAAATGTAAATGATTCGGTAACAAAATCTAAATTTGATAATTTATATGGTTGTAGAGAATCTCTTGCCGATGGTATCAAGAGAGCAACGGATATTATGATAGCAGGGAAAAGAGTACTTGTTTGCGGATATGGAGATGTTGGTAAAGGTTCTGCCCAGTCTATGAGAGGGTTTGGTGCTATTGTAACTGTTACAGAGATAGACCCGATTTGTGCATTACAAGCGGCAATGGAAGGTTATAGGGTTAAGACAGTGGAAGATGTAGTGGAAGAAACAGACATTTTTATTACTACCACGGGGAATAAAGATATAATTAGGATAGAACACATGGAAAAAATGAAAGATGGTGCAATTGTATGTAATATCGGACATTTTGATAATGAAATACAAGTGGATAAACTCATAAATTATCCGGGTATAAAAAGAATAAACATAAAACCACAAGTAGATCAATTTGTTTTTCCTGACGGTCATTCCATTATCTTGCTTAGCGAAGGTCGTTTGGTAAATCTTGGGAATGCAACTGGTCATCCATCATTTGTGATGAGTAATTCATTCTCCAATCAAACTTTAGCACAAATAGAATTGTGGAGAAACAATTATGCAACGGATGTATATCGCTTGCCAAAACATCTTGACGAAGAAGTAGCAAGATTACATCTTGATAAGTTAGGAGTACATTTAACAAAGCTGACACCTGAACAAGCTGAATATATTGGCGTGAATGTTGATGGTCCGTACAAACCGGAACATTATAGATATTAAAAAATCAAATAGCTATGAAAAAGAAAGTATTATTTATTGTAATGACACTGGGAGCATTTATTGGAGTAAACGCACAGCCAACTCTAACAGTATCAGATGCTCCTGAAATTGGTGACATGTTCATCAATGCTCATGACACAGTATCCGTTCTTAGTCCAAATGTTAATAGAGGCGAAAATGTAACATGGGATTATACCAATTTGCACCCGTCTTATGTAGATACTACAATTACGGTTGCACCATCTACCGTTGATAATAATGATGCTTTTGGAGATGCTACTTTTGCCCAAATTTCATCAGTGGATACCAGTTTTTACAAAACGAGTTCCGACAAAGTGGAACTTATAGGATTTTTGCTTAAAGGTAATCCTGCCAGGTTTAGTGATCCGTTAACGGCACTGGTTAGTCCTTTTACTTATGGAGACAATTTTACAGATGCATCTCAAATGAGCACAACATTTCCTTTTGATACTACTGTAAATGGAGTAGAGATAGATTCTGTGAGAATGACAATGAATACTGATGTAAAAGATACAGCAATTGGTTATGGAATATTAAAACTTCCAGGGATACAATATTCAAATGTATTATTGAATAAGAGGAATGCAACACATCATGAAGTTGTAGATGTTCATGTTGTTACTTTTAATTTAGGTTGGAAAAATTTTATAGATACCACTTATAGTGATATAAATTATGCCTTTTACGTTAATGGTTATGGAGATATACTATTGGGCTTTACCGTAGATGGTAATAATGTGAAAGGTGTTACGTACAGGTTTGATGGAACTTCTTCTATAAAAGATGTTGCTAGTAATCAAGGAATAAAACTTTATCCTAATCCTGTAAATAACAAGATGTTTATAGAAGCTCAAGTTCCGGTAAAGCAAATTACTATTTACAATGCAAATGGCAAAGTTGTAAAAGTGATTAATGATAATAACAAAAAAGTGTCAATTGATGTTAGTGGTTTGTTTTCAGGCAATTATTTAATGAAGATCAAAACTACTAATTCTCAAACTATAGCAAAACAATTTATTAAAAATTAATTTTTCAGTAAGTTTATAAATTGATAAATAGGGTGCCTTATCATGGGGCACCTTATTTTGTTTTATATATCATTGTTATGAAATATTTTATAGAGTGCTCCGTCAGGTAATAATATGCTTTCTATTACATTTATTTTGATATAACTTATTGTTCCAAAATTATAATTTTTGTATTTTTCTATTTGTTCAAAAAACATATAATTAGTCTTTTTTATTCTACCCAAGGTTATGTGAGGGTAGAAAGGCTTGTTAGAAACAGTTTCTTCTACAATTCCTTCATTGATTAAAAAGTTATTTATTTTTTTATAAAGATGCTTTAATGTGCCCTTTTGTTCAATCACTTTTGCAAATAAAACAGAAGGATTTCCTTTTCGTAAAAAATATCCCAATCCTTTTATTTCTATTTCAATAGGTATTTGTTCAGAAAAAGTATTCTTGAGAAAATCATTTATTTTCTCTGCATTGTTAATCTCTATATTACCTAAAAATTGATATGTGATATGAAAATTATGTGGTGTTTTTGTCCAAGATATTTTTCCACTTTTATTAAAGATGTTTTTTATTACATTATATTCAGAATAAAGTTTGTTTGTTTTTGTAAAACTTCCTATAAAAATGCGTTTTTTGTTTTCTTTTTTTGCTTTCATCTTACATTCTTTATTGTCTTCCAAAATTAAGGTAAAGAAAGTTAAATAGTTTGCAATAACAATTATAAAATGTTTATTTTTGTAAAAAATAATTTAGAATATGAAAGCTATTTGTTTTTATTTTCAGGTGCACCAACCATATAGATTAAGAACTTACCGTTTTTTTGATATAGGAAATAATCATTATTACTATGACGATTATGCTAATAGAACAATATTAAGAAAAGTGGCAGACAAATGTTATCTGCCAATGAATTCATTGTTACTTGAATTAATTGAAAAATACGGAGAAACCTTTAAAGTATCGTTTTCTATATCAAGTACTGCTCTTGATCAATTCCAAGAATATGCTCCGGAAGTATTGGAGAGTTTTCAACGCTTGGTAGATACCGGTAATGTAGAGTTGCTTGCCGAAACTTATCCACATTCACTTGTTTCATTGGTAGATGAACGGGAATTTAAGCGTCAAGTAAGGTTACACAAAGACAAAATAAAAAAATTATTTGGCTATTCTCCCAAAGTATTTAGAAATACCGAGTTGATATATTCTAATGAAATAGGAAGGATGGTGGCGGATATGGGGTTTATAGCACAATTGACCGAAGGTGCAAAACATACTTTAGGTTGGAAAAGTCCTAATTATTTGTACCAGAATGTTATAAATCCAAAACTAAAACTTCTATTGAAGAATTTCAGGTTGAGTGACGATATTGCTTTCCGTTTTTCAAACAGGGCTTGGAGTGAATGGCCTCTTACTGCAGAAAAATATGTTAGTTGGCTGAAAGCTATTCCAGAAGAAGAAAAAATTATAAACTTGTTTATGGATTATGAAACTTTTGGTGAACATCAATGGGCAGAAACAGGTATTTTTGATTTTATGAGGGCATTACCGGAGATTGTATTTTCTCAAACCGATTATAAATTTATGACTCCTACCGAAGTGGCACAAACTTTTGAACCTGTAGGAGGATACAATGTGGAACATCCTATATCATGGGCTGATGAAGAAAGAGATTTAACAGCTTGGTTAGGAAATGACTTGCAAGATGATGCTTTTCAAAAGTTGTATTCCATAATAAAAGATGTTAGAAATATAAAAGATGATACTTTGAAAAAAGATTGGTTGTATTTACAAACGAGTGATCATTTTTATTATATGTGTACAAAATGGTTTAGTGACGGAGATGTACATAAATATTTTAATCCTTATGAAACTCCTTACCAAGCTTATATAAATTATATGAATATTTTATCTGATTTTATAGAGAGGGTAAGAGCAAAAAGACGAAGACAAAAAAAGATGTCCGTTTAGTAATTAGGTAGATATAGAGGGTTTCGTTCATTAAATCGCCGCAAATACATAAAGGCTAATTTTTTTCTTTTTCGTTTGCGTAAAGATGTATATTGTTGGTAGAGTTCGGTGTCTGCAGATAACAGTATTTCTAAGTTCTGATAAGAGAAAGGTAAAACCTGTCCTGTTTTAAAGTCTATGAGATAACGTCTGAGCTCATCGGACTTTACGGCTCTTTCTGTTCCTGACATAGGATAATAATAAGAATCATAGTAATAATATGGATTGTAAGGTTCTACATATTCTGAAGACGTTACGGTAATTTGAGATATGAAAAAACCAATTGAGCCAATTATAATTATTCTGTTGAACTTTCCATTATAGTTTATAAACACGGTATTGTTTTCACAATATCCCCAAAGTGTTTTTGTCGGAACAGGTGATATTAACCCGTTATTATTTATATAGTAAATAGTGTCTTTTTTTACTGCTTCGCTGATAAATAAAGGAGATTTTTTAGATATATTTGATATTATTTTATATTTGGGCATAGGATTATTTTCTAAAAATTGATGAAATTCCAAATAAATGCCATCTTTGAATATATAGTCGTTGGAATAAGGTATTTTTTTTATTGTATCATTTTGTTGTTGAGAAAAGGAGTTTAAATATGAAAATAATAATATGATGTAATAAAATATTTTTTTCATTATCAATTTAGATTTGATTTTATGCAAAGTTATTACAAAAGTTTTATGCCAATAAGTAAAATATCATCTACTTGAGGTAAGTCTCCTTTCCAATCATAAAAAACTTGTTTTACTTTTTTATATTGTTCGTTTATAGGTAATTTTGATATTTCGATTAATAAATTTCTAAAATTTTTCTTTTTAAATTTTTTACCTTTTGGACCTCCGAACTGGTCGGCATAACCATCACTAAACAAATATATTGTATCGCCTTTTTGTATTTCAAAATCATATTCGTTGAAGAATGTCTTGAAATCATATTTAAAGGAGCCTATAGGATATTTGTTGGCAGGAATTTCTATATATTCTCCATTACGAATGAGTACTAATGGATTTTTTGCACCGGAAAAGTTTACTTGTTTGTTAATTAAATCTATTACTACCAAAGACATATCCATTCCATCCTGAACGGTTACATTTTCTATTTCTTTGTTTAGATTGTCATAAATGCTTTTGTTTAGTTCGTCCAAAATTTTTCCAGCACGATCTATATTATCTACTTCTACTATATTATGAAGCATATTTAAGCCGATAAGGCTCATAAATGCTCCTGGCACACCGTGTCCTGTACAATCAACAGCAGCTACATAAAATTTATAATCTTTTTCCAAAAACCAATAAAAATCACCACTTACTATGTCTCTTGGGTGGTAAAAGACAAATGATTCTGGGAAATATTTTTTCATTAAATATCTAGTAGGCATTATTGCCTGTTGTATTCGCTTTGCATAAGAGAGGCTGTCATGCAAATCTTTGTTTTTTGCTGCAAGTTCTTCTCTTGATTTTGCTATTTCTATTGCGGCTTTTTGTTTTTCCCGTAATAATTCATTGTCTTTTCTTAATTTTTCAGTTCTATATCTTATTAGTAAGAATATTATTCCACCAAGTATTATTATATATAACAAAAATGCCCAAATAGTTTTCCAAAAAGGGGGCTTTACTCTAATATATAATCTTATTGGTAAACTCCATTTCAAGTCATTGTTTGACCCCTGAACATGTAATATATAGTCTCCCGGTTCCAAGTTAGTATAAGATACGAAATTTTGATGACCTGCATTTATCCACTTTTCGTCCATTCCTTCCAAATAATATTTGTATTGATTTTTAGAAGGATTGGTAAATTCCAAAGCAGAAAAAGTTATTTTAATTGATTTGTCTTTAGGTGTTAATGTTATGGTATCTTTATTATCTACATATATAGTTCTACTTTTTCCTTCTTTGTCAAATATTATTACTTCATCAAAGCTTGTTTTCGGAATAAACAGGTTTTCCCTTATGGAATCAGGATAAAAATAATTTAATCCGTTTATCCCTCCGAAAAAGATTTTTCCATCAGAGCCCTTCGCTCTTGCTCCTTTGTTAAATTCCAAGTCTTGCAAGCCGTCTTCTTTATCAAATGATTTAATTAGATTAGTTGATGTTTTTAAGAATACTAATCCTCTATTAGTGCTAAACCATAAGTTATTATTGTTATCTACTACAATATCGTATATGTTTTCATTTGGTAGTCCGTCTTTTTTTAAATAATATTTAATTTTTTTGGAAATGGGGTCATAGCGGTTTAACCCACCTGTAGTGCCAAACCAATAGTATTTTTTTGTTTGGGTAATGGAATATACGTTTTCATTTGATAATTTATTATGTTCTCCTTTTTTCAAAGCAGAATCAGGTGCTAGATATTCTGAAAAGTCATGGAATTTGTTATCATTAGCGAATAAATCGTAAATGTTTATACCTTTTGTTGTGCCAATCCATATTTTACCGAAATCATCTTCATATAATGACCATATAGAATTACTTTTTAATCCATCATTTAAGTAATATGCATCAATTTCTTTTGTGTTTGTGTTAAATTTGAATAATCCCATGTTTGTAGCAATCCAGACATCGTGTTTAACATCTTCCAACATTTCGTATATCCGGTTGTTTTTAAGTTGAGGGAAATCTAACATTGGATAATAATCTTGGATATCAAAAAATTTATTTTGTGCAGGGTCATATACAGTTATACCATTTCTGGTACCTAAAAATATTAATCCGTTTTTAAGTTTTATTATTGAATGTACATAGTTGTTGGTAAGGCTTTTAAATGTTGTACCATCTGCGAATATATGTGTTACTTTTTTTGTTTTAAGGTTAAGAATGTTTAATCCTTTGCCGTAAGTTCCAATCCATAATACATCGGGAGTATATTCTAATAATCCGGCTATTTGATTTGAGGATAAATCGATGGAATTTTTTGTGTGATTATTTCTTATTATTTGAAATTTTTTGGGTTTTAAGTCTGCTTTGTTTACTCCTCCTCCATAGGTCCCTACCCATAGATTGAAAGAAAAGTCTTCGTATATAGAGGTAACATTGTTGAAACTTAGGCTATTGGGGTTGTTGTCTTCATGTACGAAAGCACGAAAAAAATATTTGTTATCCATTGATTGGAATACATTATCAAATAAAGGACAAACATTTAAGCCTTTGTCTGTTCCTATCCAAATGTTTCCTAAATTGTCGGTATAAAGGACATTTATTTTATTAGATAACAATCCTGTAGAATCTTTTACAAATATTTGAGTAAATGTGTTGGAATTTATATCCATTACATTTAATCCGTTATTTGTTCCTATCCATAAGTTTTTTTGTCCATCTACAGCAAGTGAAGTAACTTCATCTGAAGAAATACTAAAGGGATCTCCTTCTTTGTGCTTGTATATCTTTTGGACTTCTGTGTTTTTATAAAAGGCTATTAAGCCTTTTGATGAGGTAGTCCATAAAATATCGTCAGTTTCTACTATGGGTATGTGGGTATAAGGGTTTAATCTAGTAAGAGGTTTTTGAGGAATGGCATAGGAATAAAATTCTCCATTAACATATTTGGATAAAAAATTATCTGTCCGTACCCACAGGACATTGTTTTCATCTACATAGAGTCCTTTTACTACATTTTCGGGTAAGCTTCTTGAATTGTTCGGATCATTAAGAAATCTTTTGAAAGTTTGGGTTTTTCTATCAAATCTATTTAATCCATTTAGAGTTGCTACCCATAGGTAACCTTCTTTGTCTTCTACTATATCATAAATCCATTTGCTGGATATTGTTTTGTCATTATCAGGCTCGTGAGAATATATTTTGAAAGTTACCCCATTATATTTATTCAGTCCATCTAATGTGGCAAACCACATATAGTAACGAGAGTCTTGAAAAATTTGAGTAACAGAGCTTTGAGACAAGCCATCATCGATAGAGAAATTTATAAAAGTCAAATTTTTTAAGTTCCTTTGAGAAAAACTTGATATAAAAGGAAAGATGAGTAATATGATTAATAAAATTTTTTTCATTTACCTTTTTAAATTTCCTTGTATGGTGATAAAATATTAAAATCTTGCCATAATTTTTGTGATGGGGATTTTAGAAAGTCTTTACAAACATTATATTTATCCCACTTTTTATTTACTGTTTTCACTATATCCTCACTCATTATATCAGGCATTGGCCATTTATTCATAAAATTAGTTTTGTTTTTTATTCTTCCATCTATTACAAGTGTGTTGCTTATCTTTTTTATATCTCTTGAAACATCTATGTTTGCTAAAATATACCATAAAAGCAGCTTGTAATTTTCGAACATTGACTTTTTATCTACACAAAATGCAAATTTAATGTTTTCTTTAATATCTACAAGATATTTATTTAGACAATCTACAACCTGTTCTTTTTCGGATTTAATAATTATAGTTTTATAAGTGGGAATGTATAATAGATTTTTGTCTTTTTGTTCAATTTGTATGTTTGAAGCAATTTTTTCCTGTTTTACATTAGTTAAGTCTATTAACATTTTACCACCAAAAGCTTTTTCATAACAAGCATGGTCAAGCACGTCCAAAATACCTTTTCCAAAATATATGTTTTTATCGATATCTATATTAGATATCATGGACGCTATTGTTTTGTAATCATTGGGTTTTACATAATGAGGAATAAGTATTAATGTTTTGTTGAAACTCATTTGTCCTGCTCCCCAAAATGTGTGGGCTATTTTGTAAGATTGATGTGGATACCATGTTTTTACAGAAGCTATTACAAGATTGTGTGCTACTCCAAAATCAGGCATATGCCAATCTACTAATTCAGGAAGCATTGTGTTTTTAAATAATGGTAAAAAAATTTTTCCTGTGGCTTCTGCTATATATTTATCTTCTTGAGGAGGAATACCTACTATTGTGGCAGGATAAACAGCGTTATTTTTATGGGTTATAGCCGTGATGTGAAATTTAGGATAATAATCTTCTAAAGAATAAAAACCTGTATGGTCGCCAAAAGGACCTTCAAGTACAAAATCTTCTGTCGTGTCCACATAACCTTCTATTACAATGTCTGCATCCTCCGGAACATATATGTTTTGAGTAATTGCTTTTACCAAATGAACAGGTTTTTTTCTTAATATTCCCGCAAAAATGTATTCATCTATATCTTCAGGGAGTGGAGCAGAAGCCACATAGGCATATACAGGATCTCCACCTAATATGACGGCTACAGGCATTTTTTTTATGCCTTTTTCTTTGTATAGTGAAAAATGTGATGCAGCGTCTTTGTGTATTTGCCAGTGCATAGCAGTAGTCTTGTTATCAAGCACTTGCATTCTATACATTCCTACATTTCTATTTTCTGTATAAGGGTTAGTTGTATGTACTGCCGGGAGTGTAATGTATTTGCCTCCATCGTTAGGCCAGAGTTTGAGAATAGGTAAAATGTTAATATCTATATTTTCGGTAATAATGTTTTGTTGGCAAATGCCTTTTCCTTTTATTTTTTTAGGCATGTATCCCGCTATTTCTTTTAGAGAAAAAAGTATTTTAAGTTTTTGGAAAAATGATTTATTATTTTGTGTTTTATGTAGTAACGAAAAAAAAGATTCAATATAATTTTGAGCCTCTTGTAAAGAAGTCATACCAAGAGCATAAGCCATTCGTTTTTCTGAGCCATAAGCATTTATTAAAACTGGGAAATTGCTTCCTGTATTTTCGAACAATACTGCTTTGTTGCAATTATTACTTTTAGACAGCCTGTCTATTATTTCTGTTATTTCCAGAATGGGAGAAACCTTTTCTTTTATTCTGATTAATTCTCCGTCTGTTTCAAGTTCCTTTATGAATGTTTCCAATCCTTTCATTGGTATATTTTATAGACGTTATAAAAATAGACAAAAATAATATGCTATTACTCAAAATTTAGACGATAAATGTATTTCATTAAAAAACTTTTTCTGTGATATGGTGTAATTCCATAAGTTTTTATTGCTTTTATATGTTCTTTTGTTCCATATCCTTTATTTTTGTGCCATGCATATTGCGGGTATTGTTTTGATAATTTTATCATAAAATCATCTCTATAAGTTTTGGCTAATATAGATGCCGCAGCAATAGACAGATATTTACTATCTCCTTTTATAATGCATTCAGAAGGAATATTCTTATAAGGTTTGAACCGATTCCCGTCCACTATTATAAATTGTGGCTTGATTTTTAGTTTGGATAAAGCAAGATGCATTGCTTTGTAAGTAGCATTTAAAATATTTATTTTGTCTATTTCGTTATTATCAACAGAAGCAACAGCAAAATCAAGTGCTTCGTTTTCTATTATGGTACGAAGTTCGTAACGTTTTTTTTCAGATAATTTTTTAGAGTCGGTTACTTGTTCCCAATAAGTATTTTCTTTTAGTATTACGGCAGCAGCATATACCGGACCTGCTAATGGACCCCTACCTGCTTCATCTATACCAGCTTCTATTTGTTCTGAAAAACTAACTAATAATTTTTCTTTATGTTTCACTTAACAAGTAATAATAGTTAATTTTGCAAATATAAAACTTATTCCTTATGTCAATAGAAGTAAAAAGTGTGACTAAACACTATGGGAAGCAAAAAGCATTAAACAATGTTTCTTTTTCAATACAAAAACATAGTATTACAGGTTTTTTAGGACCTAACGGGGCAGGGAAATCTACTATGATGAAAATTATTACGGGATTTATATCCAAAAATGAAGGACAAGTTTTGGTAAATGGCTTGGATATAGATCAAGAAGAATTGAAAGTGCAGCAAATTATAGGTTATCTTCCTGAAAATAATCCACTTTATACAGAAATGTATATCAGAGAATATTTATTATTTGTATCAAAAATCTATGGTATAAACAAACCTAAAAGTAAAATTGACGAAATAATAGAACTAACGGGTTTGGAAAGGGAACAAAACAAAAAAATAGGACAATTGTCTAAAGGATATAGACAGCGGGTGGGGCTTGCCCAGGCATTGATACATGACCCCGAGATATTAATACTTGATGAGCCAACAAGTGGACTTGATCCTAATCAAATAATAGAAATACGGAACTTAATAAAAACAATAGGACAAGAAAAAACAGTAATGCTTTCCACACACATAATGCAAGAAGTAGAAGCAATATGTGACCATGTGGTAATAATAAATAAAGGTGAAATTATAGCAAATGATACGTTGGAAGAAATTCAAAACAAAATGCAAACAGCTGAAATAGAAGTGGAATTTGATAAAAATATAAATGAAAATGAACTGCTAAAATTGCCAGATATAATGGAAGTAAAACACATTAGTGATAAAAAATGGATTATAAAAACTACAAGTACTACCGATTTGAGACCAAAAATATTTAACTTTGCAGTTGAAAGAGAGTTGACGGTATTATCTTTACATAAGAAAGAACGCTCTTTAGAAGAAATTTTTCAATTATTAACCAAAGAAAAAAACAATTAAACTATGGGATATTTATTTACTTCGGAATCAGTATCGGAAGGGCACCCTGATAAAGTAGCAGATCAAATATCAGATGCTTTATTAGACGAGTTTTTAAGACAAGATCCCGAATCAAAGGTTGCAGTAGAAACTCTTGTAACTACCGGGCTTGTAGTAGTTTCAGGAGAAGTGAAAACCAGGGCATGGGTAGATGTTCAAAAAACAACACGACAAGTAATAAAAGAAATAGGCTATACTCAACCCGATTATAAATTTGAGGGGGAGAGTTGTGGTGTGATATCTACTATACACGAACAGTCTCCGGATATAAATCAGGGAGTGGATAGAAAAGATGAAATAGGAGCAGGAGACCAAGGTATTATGTTTGGATATGCGGTAAATGAAACCAGAGAATATATGCCGACTCCCATAATATTGGCACACATGCTGTTGCAAGACCTTGCCGATATAAGGAAAAATCATCCGGAATTAATGCCTTATCTAAGACCAGATGCTAAATCACAAGTTACTTTGGAATATGATGACAACAATAAGCCTGTTAGAGTAAATACTATAGTGATATCTACCCAACATGATGAATTTGATGGTGATGAAAATGTAATGCAGCAAAAAATCAAAAAGGATTTGATTAAATATCTTATTCCTAAAACTATAGAACGCTTACCTGATTATATGAAAAAACTTTTTGATACGGAATATGTTTTTCATGTAAATCCTACAGGAAAATTTGTAATAGGAGGTCCACATGGAGATACGGGACTTACAGGGCGTAAAATTATAGTTGATACTTATGGTGGAAAGGCACCTCACGGAGGAGGAGCTTTCTCTGGGAAAGATTCTACCAAGGTTGACCGTTCTGCTGCTTATGCGGCAAGATATGTTGCAAAAAATTTGGTGCATGCAGGAGTGGCAGATGAAGTGTTATTACAACTATCCTATGCAATAGGAATAGCAAAACCTATTAGTATATATGTAAACACTTACGGAACATCAAAAGTAAATATGACAGATGATGAAATTGCAAAAAAAATAGAAGATATTTTTGATTTTTCACCAAAAGCCATAATAGAGAAATTTGATTTAAAATATCCAATTTTCAAAGAAACTGCTGCTTATGGACATCTTGGAAGAGATCCGTTTGAAAAAGAAATAACTTTGCGTTATATAAATAAGGATAATACTTATTCGGATATAGTGAAAAAAGTGCAATTTTTTGCTTGGGAAAAATTAGACTTAGAAGATGCTATAAAAGAAGTCTTTAAATTATAAATCTTGATTGATTGATAAAAATGCGGCTGTATGCCGCATTTCTTTTATTTAACTTAAAGAAATAATGGAATGAAAACAAAAGAAGATATCGTAAAAGATTGGTTACCACGTTATACGGGAAGGGAATTGGAAGATTTTTCAGATTATATATTGCTTACCAATTTTAGTAATTATCTTGAAATATTTGCTTCACAAACAAATAGTGAGATTGTTGGCTTGAACAAGCCTATGCCTAACGTGCGTGATAAAAATATTACTTTTATAAATTTTGGAATGGGAAGTGCCAATGCTGCTACTATTATGGATTTGTTGAGTGCTATTATGCCCAAAGCTGTGTTATTCTTAGGTAAATGCGGAGGGTTGAAAGCAAAAAATAAAGTTGGAGATTTTATACTGCCTATTGCAGCAATAAGAGGAGAAGGTACATCTAATGATTATTTCCCTCCTGAAGTGCCTGCTTTACCTGCATTTAGTTTACAACGGGCAGTTTCGTCAAACATAAGGGATTATGGAAGAGATTATTGGACAGGAACAGTTTATACAACTAACCGTAGGGTATGGGAATATGATGAGAACTTTAAAGAATATCTACGCAATATTCGTGCTACAGCCATTGATATGGAAACAGCCACTTTGTTTATGGTAGGTTTTGCAAATAAAATACCTACGGGAGCTTTACTCTTGGTAAGTGACCAACCAATGATTAGTGCAGGTGTAAAGACCCGCGAAAGTGATAAATTGGTTACACAACAATATGTGCATGACCATATTCAAATAGGAGTGAATGCTCTTCAAGAAATTGCAAATGAAGGACGTTCCGTAAAACATTTGAGATTTGAATAAATGATGAATTTATTTTTTGAAAATCTTTTTTGTTTCTGAAACAAATAAATCAAAATCTGAACGATTTACTATAAAGTCTTTGATTGACGAATGGGTATAATGTATGAATAAGATCAAATAGTAACTAAATAAAGAAACATACGAAACGGAAGTAGCCCAAGCGGCACCTATTATACCATAAAGTGGCACCCACCATATTAATAAGCCTATAAGTAATGCTAATGATATAAATGTGCCTAACCCGAAATGCCATGCTCTACCTGTGCCAGAAAAGAATACTCCCAATATTCTACTTACAGATAACAATAAAATTCCTGGCGATAATGCCCATATAACATTTTTTATCCCTCCGAATTCTGAACCGAAAACAAACTTATAAAATCCAGAAGGCAGAACAAGCAATACTATTACAATGGCCATAGTAACTAAAAACACGATCTTAAAAAACGATAAAACATAATACTTTGTTTTTTTATATTCCTTGTCATCTACAAGATTTGATACTCTGGCATAAAGTACTGTGGCAAAACTCCTACTAATCATCCATGAAGCTTCAGACAATTGATTGGCTACCGAATAAATTCCCAATGACGCCTTACTGTAAAAATGTTCTACAAAATAGTATCCACCACGGTAATTAAATAATAAGGCTATATTTGACAATTGTAATACTATACCATAATTTGACAGGTCTTTTATTAAATGTCCTATATTCTTAATTTTTATTGATTTTATAAATTTGAAAACATCTATTAATGACCATAAGTAGATGATGCCGTATGAAATATACATTCCATAGATGTATGCCCAAATGCTGTATTTGTTATTGATAAAGGTAAATAATAAAAATACCAGCAATATTGTGGTAACATTTAATACATTAAATAGATTTACTTTATGAATTTTTTCTTTCCCAAGTAATAAATTAAAGTGAGCAGAAAATAGAGAAGCAATGAACGACAAAAAAACAACATGAAAAATGAAACTGTGTTCTATTACATTAATATTCAAAAGTACAATATATGCTATTGCTGATACAATAAACGACCATATATAAGAAATAATCATTAGTGGAAGGATCGGATAACGTGGAGTGAGATAAACTAATGCAGACCCGCCAAACAGAAAACTTGCCATTACTACAATAGCCACAGTAAGTAATATCATACTTATTTCACCTACTGCTGCTGCTCCCATGTATCGGGAAATCAATACAAGTAAAATGAAGTTTAGAATACTTGTAGTTATTTTGGCACCAAAAGTAGATAAAGCAAACTTAAACATTCTATTTTATAAAATTGAATTTGTCAGCGTCTTTTAAAGTATCAAATTTTGTGCGGAAATCATCTAAATCCGTTTTATCTAAAAATACTTCTTGTGCACATTCTTGCTGACTGCAGTATAATATTATTTGTCCTTTTGCATCAATTACTAATGAAGCTCCACTATATGTATAGTGGTTTTCATCTACACCCGTTCTATTTACACCTATTACAAAACTCTGATTTTCAATTGCCCTTGCTTGTAATAATAATTTCCAGATTGCTATTCTTTTTGCAGGCCAATTTGCTGCAATATACAATAAATCATAATGTTCCGTATTTCGCAACCATACAGGGAAACGCAAATCATAACAAATTGCAGGTTTTATTTTGGAGTCACTATAAGTAAAAGTTTTTGTCTTAATACCAGGGCTATATACTTTATCTTCTCCTGCATTGGAAAAAAGATGTCTCTTATCGTATTTTACCAAGCACTTACCATTAGCAAAAGTATATAATCTATTGTAATACTTGCCATTTTCTTCTATAGCAACTGAGCCGGCAATTGCACATTTATTTGTTTCCGAGAAATTCTGCATCCAGTCTATAATTCTATTAGACATTGGTGCTATTTGTTTTACATTCATTGAGTAGCCTGTGGCAAACATTTCAGGTAATACGATGAAGCGTTCTTGCAGGTTTTTACCATGAATTAGTTGCTCTATTTTAGAAAAATTTGCAGAAGGGTTTTCCCATGCCACATC
Organism: uncultured Bacteroidales bacterium; assembly: GCA_964421355.1. GTDB lineage: Bacteria > Bacteroidota > Bacteroidia > Bacteroidales > JALTDM01 > JALTDM01. The sequence goes on along the minus strand of CAYQWX010000005.1, from coordinate 20,974 downwards.
ATACTGTACAACGAGAATATACATAAGTTATATATTTTCCAACAAAAGTAAAAAAAACTTTAATGCTCACACAAAAAAATATTGTTTATTTTTTTATCCATTTCTACGGGGAATATCTAATACTTCCATGTCTTTTAATTCATTCTCATTTGCTGTAAATCTTATTGCTGTTATACTTTTGTGGAATCCGTTTCTACCTGCGGCACCTGGATTTATATATAGTAAATTATGGTTTTTGTCGAATTGCACTTTAAGTATGTGAGAATGACCGCAAACCAATATGCTTGGAGAATATTTTTTTATTAGATGGATACTTTGGGGGGAATATCTACTTGGAGTGCCTCCTATGTGTAATAGCACAACTTTATGTTTTTCTACATTAAATATATCTACTTCGGGTAATCTATTCCTTATATCTTGTCCGTCTATATTGCCATATACGGCTCTTATTATCGCTCCCGTTTGCTGCAGTTTTTTTATCACATCATAGTTGCCAATGTCTCCTGCATGCCATATTTCATTGCATTTGCTCAAAAATTTATAAACTTCTTCCGGTAGTAAGCCGTGTGTATCTGATAATACTCCTATTTTAGTCATACTGAGTAATAATTGACCTTATTTCATTTATTTTTTCTTCCAGCAATTCTTTACTTTTTGCTTCAACCAATAGTCGTAAATATGGCTCTGTGTTTGAGGGTCTTATGTTGAACCACCAGTCTTCATATTCTATTCTATAACCGTCAAAATCTAATATCTTTTCAGGTGTTTTTTCTTTAGTGAAATGGTTAACTACTGCTTTAATAGCCTCTTTTTTGTGTTCTATTTTAAAATTTATTTCTCCTGAATTGTAATATTGAGTGATTTCCGATATCTTTTCACTTATTTTTATCCCTTCCTTTTTCAAATTCTTTATAATGTTTAAAATAATTAATGAGGATAATATTCCCGAATCTGAATAAAAGAAATCTTTAAAATAGTAATGTCCAGCCAGTTCTCCACCAAATAAACCATCTATTTCTCTTAGTTTAAGTGCGGCATGGGCACGTCCTACTTTCCATGTGTGTACTTCTACATTAGCCCAATGTTTTTTCAAATATTCGCCAACCGATTTAGATGTTCTTATATCTTGTAATACTTTTACTTTTTCTGCTTCTGCTTTATCTTCTAAAAAGTAATGTCCCATTAATGCTATCATAAGGTCGGGAGAAATAAAATTACCTTGCTCGTCTGTAAACATTACCCTGTCGGCATCTCCGTCATATATAATTCCTATATCCGAATTGTTTTTTCTTACATTTTCGCTAAGATATTTTATGTTTTCTATTTTCAATGGGTTGGGGTCATGATTGGGAAAATTTCCATCGGGTTCTTTGAATAAGTAATTGATATGTGATTCATATTTTTTGAATAATTTGTCAATTACAGTGCTTACTATTCCATTGGAGCAATCTATGGATAAGGTTAATGAAGACAAATCAGGAAGATATCTATTTAAGAAATTTATATATTCATATTTTTTATCAAATTGAATAATCTTTCCTTTGTTTTGTAAAGGAATAACAGTTTCCTTGGTAGCCATTTCCAGTAATTTGTTCAATCCTGTATCAAATCCTACAGGGATAGCATTTGTGCGGGAAATTTTCATTCCATTGTATTCTTTAGGATTATGAGAAGCGGTGATTTGCACAGATGCATCAAATTTATATTGGGCAGTAAGCCAATATACCATTGGTGTAGTAGATAAACCACAGTTATATACATCTGCTCCTGCATCCGTAATTCCTTTTGATAAATATTCAAAAATTTCATCAGAAGAATTACGCATGTCCCGTCCTACAAGTATTTTGTTTGTATTTAATAATTTAGGTAAGAAAAAACCTATTTTATAAGCATCTTGTGCGTTAAAGTCTTCATTGTAAATTCCTCTGATGTCGTAAGAATGAAATGCTTTTTCCATAATATTTAATTTTTTAACAAAGTTATTTATAAATCTTCATTCTGTTTAAAGCTTGTTGGTATTTTTTTGCATTTTGCAAATGTTGCGACAGAGTGGTGGCAAATGCATGATATCCCGAAAAATCACTTTTGGCACAGAAATACAAGTAATTATGCTTTTTGTAGTTCAATACGGCATCTATACTTGCTATGTCGGGGATACATATTGGTCCGGGAGGAAGTCCTTTATGTTTATATGTGTTGTAAGGAGAATTTACTTTTAGCATTTTTGTTGTTACGCGTTTTGCCAACCATGCTTTATTAGCAAATATAATAGTAGGATCAGCCTGTAAGGGAATGCCTTTTCTTAAGCGGTTTATATATACACCTGCAATTATGGGTTTTTCGTCATCTTTATTTGTTTCTTTACAAATTATTGAAGCCAGTATTGATACCTGAATGGGGGTGAGTTTAATTGATTTTGCTTTTTGTAAGCGTTGTTTGTTCCAAAATTTTTGGTATTCTTTTTTTAGCCTCAACAAAACCTTGCGAGCAGGAGTGCTCCAATATACTTCATATGTGTTAGGGATAAACATAGATAAAATAGTGTTTTTATTAAATCCTAAGCTGTCTATAAATGCTTGATTGTTAAATGATTTTATAAAATCTTTTGGGCTATCTTCTATATTCTTAGCTAATTTTTTTGCAAGAGTTTCAGTGTCTTTAATTCCGTGATTAAATTGAATATATACAGGTGTTTGTTTCCCTGACCTTAATATATTTATAAGATTGTTTATGCTGATAGGTTTTGATATTATATATTTGCCGGGGATTATTTTTTTTGAATAATTTTTTTTGTCTGCAAGCCAGTAGAATATTTTTTTATTTTTAATAAGATTATGATGGGATAAAGTATCTGCTACTTCCTTTATAGTAGAATGTCGGGGAATATATATGGCTGTGGGATATTTAACTTCTTTTACAGGAGTAAAGATTTCTGTATAGACAAAATAACTGCCTACAATTCCTATGACAATTACTATAAACAAAAAAATGTAGATAAGAATTTTGACTTTCTTCATGTGATTTTTTAAGCGAAAATACAACTTTTTAGCTTTTATATAGTCCTATAAGGACAAAATTGTTATATTTACAATTGAAAAAAAAACAAATGCTTATGAACAAGAAAAAATTATTATTTGTATGGTTATGGGGATTAGCTATGTTTGTAGGGTTGCAAACAAAAGCCCAGTATCTTATGACAGATACCTGCACAACTCCTTTTATTGCCATTGATACTTCTTCGTCTGCAACTGCTCTTGGATTGTCTGATGACGGAGAAGCAACTATTACTATCCCTTTTAACTTTGTATTTGGTGGAGTAGCTTCCAATACTTTGCGTGTGGGGAATAATGGTGGTGTATTGTTTAATGCTTCAAGTGGAGATGTTTCTTTTTATAATGAGGCTTTGTCCAATTCTACTACTCCCGGATTTTATCCTTTGTGGGATGATATTGGATATGCCAGTGGTGATGTGTATTGGGATGTAGTGGGAACTGCTCCTAATAGAAAAGTAGTAATAGAGTGGTACAATAGACCTCATCTCTCTGTTTCTGGTAGTAGTGCTACTTTTGAAATTGTTCTTTCCGAGTCTGATATGTCTATACGGTTTATTTACCAAGATGTGGTATTTGGAGATGCTTCTTATGATTATGGAGCCAGTGCTACCGTTGGGATAGTTACTCCTTCTGGTGATGTTTTTCAATATTCTTATAATACACCGTCTCTGAACGGAATAAATTGTATTTTATTCCAACCCATTTCTGCAGATGTAAGTGTGGATGAGATTCTATCTCCACAGTTAACTTTACCATGTGGTGCGTCTGGAAATTTTGATGTTTCGGTGGCAATTAGGTCTAATGGCATGGATACTCTTTACAATGTAGATGTGTCATATTCTTTTAACAATGGCAGTTGGATTACGGAAACAATCGATACGGTATTGCCTTTTACTCAAGATACTTTTACTTTTGGCTCTCAGATAACTATTCCTGCTCCTGGAAATTATCCACTTAGCGTAGCAGTATATAACAGTAATGACGAGGACGGTTTTAACGATACTATTAATGCTAATGTAATATCTCAACCTTTGTATAGTAGTTTCCCTTATTTAGATGATTTTGAAGGTGCACAAGAGTGGATTGTCGGAGGAACTACTACTTCTTGGCAACTTGGATACCCCTCTGATTCTATTATAAATAATGCTTTTTCAGGTAATAATGCTTGGATAACAAACCTTACGGGAAATTATAATAATAATGAGAACGGTTATGTAGAAAGTCCGTGTTTTGATTTTACTGCCTTGGATACCCCAGTTGTTCAGTTAGCAATAAATTATAATACTGAAAGTTGTTGTGATGGTGGCTATATTCAAGTGTCTATAGATGACGGTGCCACATGGCATACAATTTTGCCCCAAAGCAATTCCGAAAATTGGTACACATCAAATTCTGGCTGGCGTGGTAATTCCAACGGTTGGCAAATCGCAAAATGTGTATTGGATACTTTAGGGCATAAACCTAGTGTGAAATTTAGAGTCTATTTTCACAGTGATTATTCTAATAATGATTATGATGGTTTAGCATTTGATAATTTTAGTATTTATGAAAAACCTTCAAGTGATGCAGAAGTAGCGGAGATAATAAATCCAATAGGAAGTCTTGGTTGTGGAATATCAGGTCCTATTCCTGTAACAGCTAAAATAGTTTCCAATGGATATGATACTTTGTATAATGTAAATGTTTCTTATTCGGTAAATGAAGGAAGTTGGGTAACAGAAACAATAGATACTTTGCTGCCCTATAATGTGGATACTTTTACATTTTCCAATCAAATCAACATCACATCTCCGGGAAATTATTCTATTGATGTAGTAGTAGCACATGATTCCGATCAAGTGGCAAATAATGATACTTTGCACGGAACATTTATTGTACCTGAGATAGTAGATATCTTCCCTTATTTAGATAACTTTGAAACTCCTACTACTTGGTCCATTGGTGGAACGACTTCTTGGCAGCTTGGATTCCCTTCTGATTCTATTATAAATAGTGCTTTTTCAGGTAATAATGCTTGGGTAACGAACCTTACAGGCAATTACAATAACAATGAAAATGGTTATGTAGAAAGCCCTTGTTTTGATTTTAC
>CAYQWX010000005.1:0-15732 GCA_964421355.1 uncultured Bacteroidales bacterium | reverse complement strand
GGGCATAAACCCAGTGTGAAATTTAGAGTTTATTTTACTAGTGATGGTAGTGAAAGTGATTATGAAGGTCTTGCTTTTGATAATTTTAGAGTATATGATAAGCCTACTAACGATTTAATTATGCAAACTGTTTTGTCTCCTGTTTCTGGAATTTGTTGTCCTTCTGAGCATGAGCATCTTGCAGTTCAAATATATAATAACGGTATAGAACTCCAAGACACATTTGAGGTGAGTGTTTCTATAGATAGTGGTGCAACATGGACTACCGAAACTTATAATGATACTATTCTTGCAGGAAATACTTTGCAATATACTTTCGCTCAAACATTTGATTTTTCTACTCCCGATACTTATTATGTGTTTGCAGTCGTTCATAACGTTGGCGATGAATTAACTTTTAATGATACACTAGTTACTACTGTTGTTATTCCTGCTCCAATAGATATATTACCTTATGTAGAAGATTTTGAGAATACTAATTCAAATTGGACAGTAAATCCAACGGGTAGTTATATTTATACATGGTTTAGAAATAGTGGTACAACACCGTCTTCCAATACCGGACCAAATGGAGATCACACAACAGGTAGTGGGTTTTATATGTATACAGAAGCTAGTAATGGTTCTGCCGGAGATGTGGCTATGCTTCAATCTCCATGTTTAGACTTTTCCGGAGCACAAGTTTTAAAATTATCATTTTGGTATCACATGTATGGAAGTAACATTGATCGTTTATGTGTAGATGTGCATTATCCTACATTGGGTTGGGTTGCTGTGGATTCTATAGTTGGACAACAACAATCTACAAGTTCAGATCCTTGGCTAAAAAAAGAAATAATATTACCTGATAGTATTTGTAGTGTTAGATTTAGAGCGGTAGAAGGAAGTAGTTATGAAGGTGATATTGCAGTAGATGATATAATGATAGAACAAGCACCTGATTATGATTTAGCACTAAATGAAATTTTAACACCAATTCAAACATGTTTTTATTCTGATTCTGAGCAAATAACCGTAAGTGTGGCAAATATAGGATTACAAGATGTTAGTAATTTTAATTTATCTTATTCCATAGACAGTGGAGCAACATGGACTACAGAAACTTATAATGATACATTAGCTTCATTAGATACTTTAAATTATACTTTTGCAACTATAGCTGATATGTCGTCTTATGGTAATTATAATATCATAGTTGCTGTGTCATATGGTCAAGATACTCTTAATCAGAATGATACCATATATGAAAATATAAATTACAACCAGCCAATATCTGCTCCTTATGCCGAAGATTTTGAAACAGTTGTGCCTGGAGTTGATATTTCAGTTGATTGGGATAATATATCTTCTCCAGGTGGTTATTCCTGGCTAAGAAATAGTGGCTCTACTCCTTCATATAGTACAGGTCCTAATGGAGATCATACTACCGGTAGTGGATATTATGTATATACAGAAGCAAACAATGGGAACACAGGAGATGAAGCAATGTTAGTCTCTCATTGTTTTGATTTAAGTGCAATACAAGATTTTGCAAAATTATCATTCTGGTATCATATGTATGGAAGTAATATAAATAAATTATATGTAGAGGGTTTTGATGGAGCAAATTGGTTTACTTTGGATTCATTGGTGGGACAACAACAAACATCTAGCACAGATGCTTGGAAACAAAAAGTGATATTCTTCCACTCCGACACTTTATCTAAATTACGTTTTAGAGCAATAAGAGGAAGTGGCTATTATGGAGACATAGCAATAGATGATATTCAGATAGATCAAGCTAGTTCGACTGATATAGAAGCTATTTCTATAACTGTACCAGAATCTTCTTGTATCCTTGGTAATTCGGAAACAATATCAATGACAATAAGCAATACAGGATATGATACAATACCAGGATTTAACCTTGCTTATTCTTTAGATAGTGGTGCTACATGGACAAGTGAATTTGTGAATCAACAACTTGCTCCTGGAGAAACATTTAATTATACATTTAGTACCCCTGCAGATTTTTCTGCTGAAGGAGAGTATCTAGTATATGGCTTAGCTAGTGCATTAGGTGATACTCTAAACAGCAATGATACTGCGTATGCAATAACTAGTCATATTCCTGTTATAAATACATATCCGTATTTCGTAGATTTTGAAAGTGGAAAAGCTTATTGGCATGATGCAGGAACTAATTCTTCTTGGCAGTTTGGAATTCCTGATTCTACTCAAGATACTGCTTATTCGCCTGTAAATTGTTGGGCTACTAATTTAAGTGGAGATTATAATAATGATGAAGAATCTTATTTATATACACCATGTTTTGACTTTAGTAATATAGCATCACCTAAAATGCAATTTGCTATAAACTATCATACGGAGACTTACTACGATGAAAGTTATATGGAATATTCAACTGATTCTGGAGCTACATGGCAAATGTTAGGAACTAGTGGGGATTCGGCATGGTATAATAATTCTGATGGTTGGGAAGGAAATTCTAACGGTTGGATATTAGCTTATCATGATTTATCATCCTTAGCAGGTCAACCACATGTACAGTTCCGTTTTGTGATGTCGTCAGATGGTAGTGGAACATATTCGGGAGTTATGGTTGATAATTTCAAGATTTATCAAGATTTGTTACCTGACTTAGCTGTGGCATATCCTGCAAACGGAGGAACTGTAAATGTGTGTGAAGGTTTCAAGCATCCAGTTATTTCAGTTAAAAATGTAGATAGTGTAAATGTTGTGTCTGGAACAAACATTGGTGTAAATTATATAATAAACAATGGAAATGTTCATAATGAAACAATTACATTAAGTAATGATTTATTACCCGGAGATTCTATCATATATCAATTTAGTGATGCATATTATTTTGCAGCAAATAATAATTACAACTACAAATTATTCATATCTGTTCCAAATACAAATTATGTAAATGATACAGTAATTGGGACATATCATGTTCAAGATTTAACGGTTGATATAGGTCCGGATACAATATGGACAGAACAACCTGATACAATTGTGTTGGATGCAGGAGCAGGATTTGAAAGTTATTTATGGAATGATACTTCTACTAATCAAACATTAAATGTAAGTGGAATAGGTACATACTATGTTCAAGTAACTGATGTGTATGGTTGTGAAGCGTCGGATACTGTTGTAGTAGCATTGGGTACTGGAAATAACCTTGTAGATGGAACATCGGAAGTAAATATATATCCTAACCCGAATACGGGAGTATTTAATGTTGAATTAAATAGAGGGAATGGAAATATAACTATTGATATAATAGATATGAGTGGGAGAACTATAAAGAAAATATCTCCGGTAAATACTACCAGTGTTAAGATTGACTTGCAAAAGTATGGAAAAGGTCTATATTATGTGAAAGTAACTGGTGGAGATATGATTACAGTAAAAAAAGTTGTTGTAAATTAAATAAAATAATGAGAAATATAAAAAATGGGCTACCTAATTAGGTAGCCCATTTTTTATATATATATCTTTTTGTTTTAATATGCTTTTGCAAATATTACCTTATATTTAGCAGCGTTTCCACTAAATACATCCTTTTTGCCAATAGCATCTTTCTGATCCATTTCGAATGGAATTACTCTTGTGGTTGCTTTTGTTTCCTCTTTTATTTTTATTTCTGTATCTTTAGTGCCATCCCAGTGAGCCAAAACAAAATTACCATTATCTATTGCTTCCTTAAATTCATCAAAATTAGATACTTCCACAGTGTGGTTATCTCTAAACTGCTTAGCTTTATTGTAGATGCCAGATTGAATATCAGTTAATAAGTTGTTTACTGTTTCTCCAATATTTTCAAGAGGATAAAATTTCTTTTCAAGCGTATCCCTCCTTACAACTTCTATTTGATTGTTTTCCAAATCTCGTGGACCTATCGTTAAACGAACAGGAACTCCTTTGGCTTCATATTCATTAAATTTATACCCTGGTTTATATTTATCATCATCATCAAATTTTACAGTTATATTCAATGCCCTTAGTTGAGGTATAATAGAATTATTTACCACATTGGATATTGCTTCGAGTTGTTCTTTCTTTTTATATACAGGCACAATTGCTACATGTAGGGGAGCTAATTTTGGAGGCAATACTAACCCATTGTCGTCTGAATGAGCCATTATAAGAGCTCCTATTAGACGAGTGGATACTCCCCAAGATGTTGCCCATACATATTCTAATTTACCTTCCTTGTTTAAGAATTTGACATCAAATGCTTTTGAAAAATTTTGTCCCAGAAAGTGCGATGTCCCTGCTTGTAAAGCTTTTCCATCTTGCATCATTGCTTCTATGGAATAGGTGTCTTCTGCTCCTGCAAAACGTTCATTCTCAGTTTTGTAGCCATAATATACAGGTAAAGCCATCCACTCTTCTGCAAATGTTTTATAAACATTTATCATTTTCATTGCCTCTTCCATAGCTTCTTCTTTAGTAGCATGTGCCGTGTGTCCTTCCTGCCAAAGAAATTCAGCCGTACGCAAAAACAATCTTGTTCTCATCTCCCACCTTACTACATTTGCCCATTGATTGACAAGTAAAGGTAAATCTCTATATGAATGTATCCAGTTTTTATAAGAATCCCAAATGATAGTTTCGGAAGTAGGACGCACAATAAGTTCTTCTTCCAATTTAGCATTATCATCTACTACTATTTTTTTGGAATCTTCATCTACCTTTAATCGGTAATGTGTAACGACTGCACATTCTTTTGCAAAACCTTCTACATGCTTTGCTTCTTTATTGAAAAAAGATTTTGGAATAAACAATGGGAAATAAGCATTTACATGTCCCGTATCTTTAAACATTTTATCTAATTGGTCTTTTATTTTTTCCCATATAGCATAGCCATAAGGTTTAATAACCATGCACCCTCTTACTTGAGAATATTCAGCCAAATCAGCTGTTTTTATAACATCGTTGTACCATTGTGAATAATTTTCACTTCTTTTTGTAATTCCTTTTGCCATAATTGGTATAAAATTTGTTTTAATTCATTATAAAAATAAAACTACAAAATAAATAAAAAAAACTTAATGGGAGGTAAAACCATGAAAACACAAAAAATAAACATATTGCTAATAGCTCTCGCCATTGGAATAACAACTATAATAAGTTCTTGTTCCATACAAACTAAAGTTTACAAAGATGATGTGTATTATGTTCCAGGTAAAACAACCGAAACAGATACTACATCTACACAGCAACAAAGTGCCAGTAAACAAGAAGATTCACAATCTTACTACTCCCAATCACAAACAGAACAACAAACAGAATATCAATCTGATTATGAGGGAGATGATTATTCTCAACAATATGAGGATTCTATCTCGCCAAAATATACAGATTCCCAACAATATTCTGATGATAAAGGCAATACATATATAACAAATAACTATTATGATGATTATTATGATTATGATTATTCTTCTCGGATAAGAAGGTTTGATGATGATTGGGATTTTCCATATTATTCATCTTATTACACCAATGAATATTGGTATTCCTATGATCCTTGGGACTGGAATGTAAGCATATATTTAGGTTATCCTTGGTGGAGACCATATTATTATGGACATTATGGATATGGATGGGGTTATAGACCTCATTACTGGGGAAGTTATTGGAGTGGATATGACTGGGGATATTGGGACGGCTATCATGATGGATATTGGGATGGTTACTGGGATGGATATTATACAGGGGCATACGGCTATAATTATTATCAACCATATTATTACAATAGTTATGACCAAACTGTAACAACAAGTGTTCATAGAAGGGGTTCCATTGCTTCTCAATCACACACACAATCAGGGACATATCAATCTTTTGTAAATACTTATGAAAGACAAGTGGCATCTAAAAAACCACTTGACAACAAAACTCCACAAATTGCAAAACCGATGAAGCAACCAACGTCTGCATTGCAAACGGGTAAAGATAAGCAGCCAACTGCTTTATCAAAACCTCACCTCACATCAACTATTAAACCTGCTTCACAAAAACCAAGAATTAATACTCAAGCAATACAAACTGGTAAAAAACCCGCAGTTATACAAACAGGTAAAGAAATACGACCATCAGTATCCACAAAACCAGGTAGAGTAAAACCGTTAGGAGTTAAACCTCAACAAAAACCTGTAACTTCTAAGCCAATAAGAACTTATAAAATAAATTCCATGCAACAAAAACCCGGTAAATCATATAATGTTCCTACACAACATGAAAGACCTATACAAAATAGACAAATACAAAAACCTCAAAGACAAAATAGAATTATACGTCCTCAACGACCACAAAATAGAATTAATCCAAGGCAATATCCTCATCAAAACATGCAACAAATGCGTAGAGGCAGTAGGGACGATAGATATTATCGTCCTCAAAGGTCATCAAGACAAACTATAAAATATCAAAAGCCTCAACGCACTTCTAATTATAGGGAATATTCAAGACCTTCACGCATGAGGTCTTCTTATTCTACCCCTCGTTCTTCTTATAGTCGTCCGTCAAGAAGTAGTTATTCCCGTTCTTCTTCATATAGCAGTTCATCATTTGGCAGTGGAGGACGCAGTGGAAGTACATCTTCTTCAGGAAGAGGTTCGTCATCATCATCTTCTTCTTTTGGAGGAGGTCATAGAAGATAATTTTTCAATAATAATAAAAAAAAGTTAAATTATGAAAAAAGCAATAATAACATTAGTAAGTTTGTTCGTAGCAATATCAATTTTTGCACAAAACCAAGATGATGCATTAAGATATTCATTATTATACCCTTTGGGAACAGCTCGCTATTCTGCCATGGGAGGAGCATTTGGAGCTTTAGGTGCAGATTTGAGTTTAGCTGCTTATAATCCTGCGGGGTTAGCAATATATAGGTCATCGGAATTTACAATAACTCCTTCTTTTGTGTTTACAAACAGCAATGCGAGTAATGATAAATGGGGAAAATTTAATGATTTTGATTTTAATTTTCAATTAAATAATATTGGTGGAGTATTTACTTTTAAATCTCCTGATAAAACAGAAGGGTGGTTAAATACTAATTTTGCTCTTACTTATAATAGATTGAAAGACTTTAAAACAAATGTATATGCAGAGGGTATAAACAATGATAATTCTTTGACTGATTATTTTGTGAATATGGCAAATGGTAATCCTCCTGCAAATTTATATCAATTTGAAGAAGGAGTTGCTTATAATGCATATTTGTTGGATACAGTTGGCAATGCTACTACATACAGGTCAATATATAATGGTAAATATGGAGAATTACAAAGCTTTAGAAAAACAACAAAAGGTTCTGAAAGTGAATTAAATTTTGCTTTTGCAGGTAATTACGAAAACAAGATTTATGTAGGAGGGTCATTCAATATACAATTTATAGACTACAGACACACACAAGTTATACAAGAACAAGATATTAATGATTCCATACCTGGTTTTGTGAAATTTGATTTTGATGATCATTTATCTACTGATGGGAGTGGTGTAAATTTGAAATTAGGTTTTATATATAAGGTAAATAATTGGTTTAGAGCTGGACTCGCTGTTCATACACCTACTTTTTATTCCATGTCGGATCATTATTATACAGAGCTTAATAGTTATTTTGATACTATTACTTATAATGTGTCTTCACCTAATAGTGATTATGACTATTATCTTATTACTCCCGCACGTTTCATAAGTTCCTTTGGTTTTATATTTAATCAAGCAGGATTATTTTCTTTAGATGTAGAAGCGGTAAATTATGGTAGCTCCAGAATGCGAAGTAATGATGGATATAATTGGTATAATGTTAATAATGCAATATCCACTATGTATAAATGGGGAATAAATATAAGAAGTGGATTGGAATATAATCTTGGAGCAGTTGCATTGAGGGGTGGAGTTGCTTATTATTCAAGTCCGTATAAAGATGATAAGAGTATTTATACCCTTGGATACAATGGTGGTGTAAGAATAAGGGGAGAGAGAATGTATTTAGACTTAACTTATTCATTATTGCAAACAAAGGAAAGGTATTATTTATATAATATTAACAATACACCGGCAATTACCATTAATGCTAATAATTCATTTAATTACTTTACAGCCACTTTGGGTTTAAGGTTTTAATTTCAAAAGGTTTTTTGCCGGTTTTAAAGGCTGTGGATAATTAATTATCTGCAGCCTTTTTTATATCATTATTTTTGTTATTCCCCAACAAGCTAGAATCATGATAATTGCTCCTGTAAAAAAGCCTGTATATACTTCCCACCTTTTGTGATTGGAATATCCAAGTCGGGCTATTATTACTAACATGCTAATTGTTATCGTTATAAATAAATATGTTAGCATTTCCATGTTTCCTGTAACATATATCAAAAAATAGAAAAAAGCTGTAATTGCTCCCCAAGAATAAGAATGCATGCTAATATTTAATCCCAATGAGTAAAAGACAAATAGAAACCAAGAAGATACATAGATGCCTATATATAATATGAATATGGAGTAAAAATTTATACGGAAAATATTTATTACCATATCATTTTTAGAAAGTAAAAAAATCTCTAATAAAATAAAGGCTAATGAGAAGAACAAAAGAGAATACATTGTGATTTTTGCTTTTTCTTTTGGAGTGTTTAGTTTATCAACAGTTTTCCCTTCTTTTTTTGCTATTTTTTCAGTGATTATTACCGGGAATGCCCATATTAACAGTAATGTGAAGAAAATGAAAGAAATACCCAGTACTGATATGTTTAAGAAATCTGTAAACAATAACAGAGTTAACGGGAAAATAAATGCCGGATGAAAAACTGTAGAAATTAAGTGTAAAGTGCGATTAAACATTTTTTATTCTCCTTTTGGTTGGTGATATTTTCTTAATAAGTCTGTAACTATTTTTACAGGATTAAATGTTTCTAATGGTATTTCCACAAATATTGTAAGCCAATCACTCATTGCTCCGTTCCATAGTCCCGGCCATTCAAGTGCTTTTATCGTTTTGCCTTCATACGATTTTTCACTTATAAAATAAGTGTTGTTGTCTATATAATCTAATAAGTTGTGAGTGTTTTTATCAAATATTACCACCATGTCCACAGGGTTAAAATGGGTAGATTTTTCCAGTATTTCTTTTTGTTTTGTATCGGTTAAGTCTATTTGACTTTTTTCTACTATTTGAAGGGTTGAAAATTGTCCCGACTTATGTTTTACCCAAAATGGTCCACCTCCTGGTTCGCCTTCGTTTTTTACCATTCCTGCAATTCTTATAGGTCTGTTCAAAAATTCTAAATAGAATTTTTGTTCTTCAGTAATGTTGTTAAATTCAGGTAAAATGTCTAATAGATAATTTTTTTGTAAGAATGTTTTAACTTTTGGTAAAACTTCGGTAGAAGCTTTTAATTGATTTATATAATCGGTAATTTGTGTTTTTATTTCAATAGCAATACCTCCCAGTATTTTTTTGTATTTTATTGTGTCCTCAATATAGTCGGCGTGGGCAATGTTATCTATATTTTTTATGAAAATAAGGTCTGCTTCTTGTTCGGCTAAGTTGTGTATAAGCGAACCGTGTCCTCCTGGTCTGAATAATAGTTGTCCATTGGGAGTTCTTACAGGATTGTAATTATCATCTACGGCTATTGTATCAGTAGCAGGTGATTGAAAAGAAAAGCTAATGTTATTTTTTATTTCATCTGTTATTTTGTGTTCATCTGCTTGTTTCTTAAAATCTTTTTCAAAAGCAGGCGATATTGTAAAATGATAATAGGCATTGTTGTTTACTGCGATGTGCTTTGCTCCTTCGTATAAATGTTCGACAAAAGCTGTTCTTGCCTCATTTTCAGGATATTTGTGAAAATCAATGAGTCCTTTGGGAGTATGACCATAGTTAAGTCCCGTAGTGTTTATTAAAATGTTTATTACTTGTTTTGTTTTTCCTTCTTTTAGTAAGTTCTTTACATTTTTTCCAAAGTGTTTCAATGACGTTGCGTTGAGTTTATCAAAAAAAGCGAATTTTTCTATATTATCACAAAATGTTTGTATTTCTGGAAACTTGGATAAGGATTTTTCATTGGATTTAACATAAGCAAAAAATGCTTTA
The DNA here is from genome assembly GCA_964421355.1 of uncultured Bacteroidales bacterium. Taxonomy (GTDB): domain Bacteria; phylum Bacteroidota; class Bacteroidia; order Bacteroidales; family JALTDM01; genus JALTDM01. The sequence continues at coordinate 5,612 of CAYQWX010000005.1, read as the reverse complement.
AACATACGTGTTGCTGCTCCCGATGCAGGAACGAATTTTAATATTTGGGGTTGTGTTTTTACAAATTCATCATATTTTCTTATCCATTTATCGGGAGATTCTATGGGCATTATTCCGTCATTCAAGGTGGCAGGACGGGTAATGTCTATGTGTGGTGTGCCTTTTTTGAATAGTTCTATTTGTTTGTATATGTTGTTTTCAGACAAACCTTTTTCTTTTAACAATTCTTTATCTTCTTTGGTTATCATAATCTTTGTTACTTTTGTATAATATTTAAAGTCGCATAAAGTTATAAAAATTGCCTCAATAAACAATGAAAAGAATTTTACTAATCATATTTGTTTTTTTATTTATTTTCAATAATAGTTATTCTCAAAAAATAGGGTTAGTGTTGAGTGGAGGAGGTGCCAAGGGATTTGCTCATATAGGGCTACTTAAAGCCCTTGAAGAAAATGGAATAAAGCCTGATTATATTGTTGGTACATCTATGGGAGCTATAATAGGAGGGCTATATGCAGCAGGTTATTCTCCGGAAGAAATGGAAAAGATAGCAGAGTCACAAGAGTTTCTTGATTGGGCACATGGTAGTATTCCTGATAGGTATTATTTTTTTATAAAAAAGAAAAAACCTTCGCCAGTATGGCTTACCATGAATTTTAAATATGATACTATTCTAAAACCATATTTGCCAATTAGTTTTATAAATACTTCACCGATGAATTTAGCTTTTATGGAGCTTTATTCTCAAGCCACACAAGTAAGCAAAGGAGATTTTGATAGTTTGTTTGTTCCGTATAGGTGTGTGGCAGCAGATATAATAAATAATAAACCTGTTGTTTTTTCAAAAGGGAATTTAGGTATTGCTATCAGGGCATCTATGGCATATCCTTTATATTATGCGCCTGTGATGCTGAAAGACAAAGTTTTATATGATGGAGGTATTTATAATAACTTTCCTATTGATGTTATGGAAAAAACTTTTCATCCTGATTTTATTATTGCCAATAAAGTGTATTCCGATATTCCTAATTTTGATACTGATGATATATTTAAGATAGTAGAAAAATTGGTTTTAAACAATAATAACTCTTATGATACGCTATCAAAATTGTATGTTATAAATCCACCTGAACTGAAAAAATATGCTGTATTTGATTTTGAGAAAGCAAAAGAAATAATTGATATAGGATATAAGTATGGCATAGATAATATTGATAAAATAAAAAGAGAAATAAATAATAAAGATATTCCAGTGAAGGAAATAGAAAAACAAAGAAAAAATTTTAATGATAAAAAGAAAGAGTTGATTATTGATGATATAAAAATACTGGGTTCATATAAAAGGAACCAGAAAAAATATGTTTTGAATAATTTTAAAAGAAAACAAGATTCGGTAATAGATATTAAACAATTTAAAAAGGGATATTATCATCTTGTACAAGATGAACAATTTTCTTTGTTGTTGCCAATATCAAAATTTAATTATAACACAGGATTTTTTGATGTAAATTTATATGCTAAAAGACAAAAACATTTTTCGGCTAAATATGGTGGAAACATATCTACTGGAGCGTTTACTACAGGGTATCTTGAACTTAATTACAGAAATTTGTCATCTGTGAGTTATCTTGCAAGATTTAATGCATATTTTGGGAAATTTTATAATTCCATAGGTTTTTTTCCACATATAGAATTTGGAAGCAAAGTGCCTCATTATATTGATTTTGCTGTTAGTTATAATAGACTTAATTATTTTTTGTCAAATACTGAGTGGTTTTTTATGGAAACCAACCCTGCTCTTATTATACGAAATAATATTAATCTTTCTATCTTATATGCTACTGCCCTTACTAATAAAATCAATATATATATCGGAAATGAATTTAATAATGACATAAATCTATATTATCAAACATTTTATTTTGCAAAAGATGATACTGCAGACATTACTAACTTCCCAAATACAAAAAGTTTTATTAAATTAGAAAAGAATACATTAGATTATCCACAATATCCGACTTCTGGAGAAAAACTTTTTTTTGAAATAGGTAATATTTGGGGAACTGAAAATTATAAAGCAGGGTCCACTTCTCTTAGAAGATATATTCATTATAGTGTAACACGTAATTGGCAATATATTTTATTAGGAATGAAAAAAATATTTTTTATAAATAAAAAAGTTCATATTACTCCTTCTTTAGAAGTATATATGTCTAATCAGCCTGATTTTGAAAATTATTATTCTACCAGCATATATTACAGGCAATACAATCCTACTCAATATAGTAATACATTGTTTTTATTTGATTTTCGTTCTTCATCGTATGCAGGATTAGGAATGGCTATTGATTATAATATTTTTTATAATTTAGACATTCATATTGCACCTAATTTGTTTTTACCATATATAGAGAAAGTAAGAATAAATGGAAACAAATTAAATTTTTTACCGCTTTCTTATTACAATTTGCTTACAGAAGTAGCGTTAGTATATCATACTCGTTTTGGACCGTTATCTTTATCTTTTAATGCTTTGGATAAAGATTTTACAAAGACCAGTATATTGATAAATTTTGGCTACATTTTATTTAATCACAAATAATTAAGAAACATATCTAAAAATAAATATACCTTTGTGCCTAAATTAAAAAATCAAATTACAATAATTATGGATGCAAAAAAAATGGGATTTAATACAAAATTAGTTCATGGTGGAGATTTTGAAGATGCTTTTGGTAGTGCGGTTACACCTATTTATCAAACATCAACTTTTGCCTTTAGGGATGCACAACATGGTGCAAATCTGTTTGCAGGAAAAGAAAAGGGCTACATTTATACCAGAATAGGTAATCCTACAATAGAAGCATTAGAAAATAAATTGGCAATGCTTGAAAATGGTTTTGGTGGAGTGGCTGTTGCTTCTGGTATGGCTGCCGTATCTACTGTGTATTTTACTTATCTAAAGCAAGGTGATCATATGATAAGCACTTCCGCAGTATATGGTCCAAGTAGAGGATTAATGGAAAATGTTTTACATCAGTTAGGAGTAGAATCTACTTATATAGACACTTCTGATTTATCTCTCATAGAAAGTAGCATAAAACCCAATACCAAAATGTTATATTTGGAAACACCTGCCAATCCTACTATTACACTTACAGATATTGAAGAGGCTTCAAAAATTGCTCACAAGCATGGAATAATAGTGGTAGTAGATAATACTTTTTCAAGTCCATACCTGCAAAAACCGTTAGATTTAGGTGCTGATGTGGTATTACATTCTCTTACAAAGTTTATAAACGGTCACGCAGACATAGTTGGAGGAGCAGTAGTTGCTAAAACTGAAGAAGATCATAAAAGATTAAGAAAAACAATGACTCTTTTAGGCGGTAATATGGATCCTCATCAAGCATATTTGGTAATTAGAGGTGTGAAAACCCTATCATTGAGAATAGAAAAAGCAACGGAAAATGCAAAAAAAGTTGCCGAATATCTTGAAAACCATCCAAAAGTGGCTTGGGTGAAATATCCTGGTCTTAAATCTCATACTCAATATGATTTGGCAAAAAAACAAATGAAAGATTTTGGTTCAATGATATCCTTTGAACTCAAAGGAGGATATGATGCAGGAGTGGTACTTATGAATAATGTGAAAGTTGCTTTGTTGGCAGTATCATTAGGAGGAGTAGAATCTCTAATACAGCATCCTGCCTCTATGACTCATGCAAGTGTGCCTAAAGAAAGTAGGGAAGCTGCAGGTATCACAGATGGACTTGTAAGATATTCCGTAGGAATAGAAGATGTGGAAGATTTGTTAAATGACTTGGAGCAAGCATTAGCAAAAATCAAATAGATATTTATTGTAATTAAACTAAAAGTATTATTTTCGCATTAAAATTTATAAAAATCAAAAAACAATGTCAAAAATAAAAGTAGCAATTAACGGTTTTGGAAGAATAGGTCGCAATGTATTTAGAGTAATGATAGAAAGACCTGAATTTGAGGTAATAGGAATAAATGATATTACTAATACTAAAATATTGGCACATTTGCTAAAATATGATTCCACACAAGGTAAATTTAACGGTACTGTTGAATATACCGACACTTCACTCGTAGTGAATGGAAAAGAAATAAAAGTATCTGCATCACTTGTGCCTGCTGAAATACCTTGGAGTGAAACACCTGATTTGGTAATTGAATCAACAGGAGTATTCCGTAGTAGAGAAGGAAAGAAAGGAGGATATGCAGACCATTTAAAAAATGGTGCCAAAAAAGTGTTGTTGTCAGCTCCTGCAAAAGATGATATTGATAAAACTATTGTAATGGGAGTGAATGACAATGAACTTAAAGATGAACATATTTGTGTGTCAAACGCTTCTTGTACTACAAACTGCTTGGCTCCTGTGGCAAAAGTGCTTAATGATAAATTCGGTATAGAATACGGTTTTATGAACACAATACATTCATATACAAGTGACCAAAGGCTATTAGATGCTCCCCATAGTGATTTGAGAAGAGCAAGAAGTGCTGCAGTGTCCCAAGTGCCTACTACTACAGGTGCAACAAAAGCTGTAGGAAAAATTATTCCTGAACTCAATGGCAAATTAGATGGTATGGCTACAAGAGTACCAACTCCAACAGGTTCTATGGTAGATTTTGTAGCACAACTGAAAAATCCTACAACTAAAGAAGAAATAAATGCGGCGATGAAAGAAGCGGCAGAAACATATTTGAAAGGTTATTTGGAATATACCGAAGATCCTATTGTTTCAGTTGATATTATACATAATTCCCATTCTTCTATATTTGATGCATTAAGTACTATGATTCTTGGAGATAAGTTTATCAAGGTGATTTCTTGGTATGATAATGAATGGGGCTATTCCAGCAGAGTTGTTGATTTAGCAGCAAAAATGTTTAGTTTCTAATATCTTATATTTTGATATTATAAAAAATAGGCTATCAAAATTGGATAGCCTATTTTTTTGTTGTATATTTTTATATTTAGTATAAAAATTTAGTTTCAGTAACAATATTTTTTTCTGTATAAATTTTAAGGATGTAAACAGAATGTTTAATTAATGGAGATAAATTTATTTTTGTTAACGGTTCGTTATAATTTTGTTTTTCTATTAGAGAACGACCTGTTAAATCATATATTTTTATACTTATAGGCTTTTCTGAAAGATTTTTAATATATAAATAATTGCCGTCTATTAGATAATCAATGTCATTTGACCAAGGAACATTTACCACAATAGTTTTTAAATCTTCGGTAGTTCCGTCCAAATCAACCTGTAATAGTTTGTAATAATTAATGCCTGATTTATAATTTTTGTCTATCCATTTATAGTTTTGTTCTATATTAGAATTACCCATTCCAATAATAGTAGCAATGTCATTAAATATTAGAGAGTTATCCGCTCTTTGTAAAATAAAATAAGCATTGTTCCTTTCCGACTCCGTTATCCAATTAAGATGTACGGCATTTTCAGAAAAAGAACCTGTAAAACTTAGTAAACTAATCGGAAGGGGAAATTCGGAAGATCTGGCTATGGCAAAATCGCTAAATCCGGTAAGTCCCGACAATTTTGCGGTAATAGGATTGG